>JAKOSZ010000362.1 GCA_029776555.1 Bacillota bacterium
CGTAAACCTTTTTCAGCTGCTCCCTTAACTCCATCCGGGCCACAAACTGGTTCTTCACTTCTTCTACCGCGTCCAGCCTCTCCCTGATGTCTTCAACGCCTATGAGCGGCTGCTCTACCCACCTTCGTATCAGCCTTCCACCCATTGGGGTCACGGTCCTGTCCAGCACCCAGAGGAGGGAGCCCTTCCGGCTCTTGCCCCTCATGGTCTCGGTCAGTTCCAGGTTGGTCCTGGCTATTGCGTCCAGCATCATATAGCCCTCAATGGAATAGGGGTTTAAGGTCCTCATGTGGTCCAGGCTGACCTTCTGGGTCCGGCTTAAGTACTCAAGCAGGGCCCCAGCCGCATTTATGGCCAGGTTTTTAACCCTCCTGGCGTCATCCTCCCCGAACCTGCTCTTGATGTTTAGCATGGCCTTTCCTTTATCAAAGAGCTCGTCCTCACAGGGCGTTATAAAAACGCTGTTTTTTCCCGTTATGGACTTCATGAGGCTTTCGTCTTTTATAAGCCGGGTATTGGCGATTATCTCCGAAGGGGCGTACTTGGCCACTTCCCCTGTCAGCTTCCCTATGGTATTGCCGAAACTTATTTCCGTGCAGTAAAAATCCCCTGTGGAAAGGTCCGCCACGGCAATTCCGAAAGAGTAACCTTCCCGGTATATGGCCATCAGGTAGTTGTTTTTCCTGTCGTCCAGGGCTGTCTCGTCGGTAATGGTGCCCGGCGTTACTATCCTTATCACTTCTCTTTTGACAATGCCCTTGGCAAGGGCCGGGTCCTCCATCTGCTCACAGATGGCCACCTTGTACCCCTTGTTTATGAGTTTCGCGATATAGCTGTCGGCGGAATGGTAGGGAACACCGCACATGGGCGCCCTTTCGGGCAAGCCGCAGTCCCTTCCCGTGAGGGCTATTTCCAGCTCCTTTGAAGCCAGCTCCGCGTCTTCAAAAAACATTTCGTAGAAGTCGCCCAACCTGAAAAAAAGGATGCAGTCTTTATACTGGCTCTTTATCTCCTTATACTGCTGCATCATTGGCGAAAGGCCGCTCATTCTTCCATTTCCCCCTCAAGGTACCAGGTCCTGGCCCCGGTGATTTTCACCCTGACCAGCCGTCCTGTTAAATCCCTGCTCCCGCTGAAATTGACTATCTTGTTTGTCCTTGTCCTGCCGGTTAAAACCGCCTCGTTGTTTTTGCTGGGGCCCTCCACCAGGACCTCCAGCCGCTGCCCTTCCAGTGCCTTGTTTATTTCCAGGGATATGCGGTTCTGTTCCTCCAACAGCCTGTTAAAGCGCTCCTTTTTCACATCCTCCGGCACCTGGTCCGGGTCCCTGGCCGCCGGAGTCCCCTGCCTCTTTGAATAGAGGAAAGTGTAAGCCATATCAAAACGGGCTTTCCTCACCACATCCAGGCTCTCTTCAAAATCCTCGTCGCTTTCGCCGGGAAAACCCACTATTATATCGGTGGTTATGGCTATGCCGGGCACTTCTCTTTTTATCATGTCCACCATGTCCAGGTACTGTTCCTTGCTATACCTCCTGTTCATCTTCCTGAGAATCCTGCTGCTGCCCGCCTGTATGGGGAGATGCAGGTGCTCGCACACCTTGTTAAGGTCCCTTATGGCCGACACCAGGTCCGCGGTCAGGTCCTTGGGGTGAGAGGTCATAAACCTGATCCTCTCTATTTCCTCAACCCCGTTGACCATTTTTAGAAGCCCGGCAAAATTTAAACCATTCCCCAGGTCCTTCCCGTAAGAGTTCACATTCTGCCCCAGCAGGGTCACTTCCTTGCAGCCCGAACGGCCCAGCGCCCTTACCTCCTCCAGGATGTCCTCCGGCTTCCTGCTCCTCTCCCTGCCCCGGACATAGGGCACTATACAGTAGGAGCAGAAGTTGTTGCACCCGTATATGACAGTCACCCAGGCTTTTACCCCATCCTTCCGCTCAATGGGCACCCCTTCCACGACCTGGTCCCAGGAATCCCAGACATCCACCAGGGTTTTCCTGGTGTTTATGGCTTCATACAGGAGCTCCGGGAACCTGTGGATATTAAAGGTGCCGAATACAAGGTCCACATGCCCGTAGGAGTTTTTTATATGCTCCACCACATCGGCTTTCTGGGCCATGCAGCCGCAGAAGGCTATTACCAGGTCCGGCTTCTCCTCCTTGAGTTTCTTTAAGGCGCCCAGGTGGCCGTATATTTTCTGTTCGGCGCTCTCCCTGACGCAGCAGGTGTTGTAAACGATTACGTCGCTTACGGCTTCATCCCGTCCTTCTTCATAACCCATTTTCTTAAGCATTCCCGCCAGCTTTTCCGAGTCATTTTCGTTCATCTGGCAGCCAAAGGTGCTTATGAAGTACTTCCTGCCCCTGCCCTGGTTTAAACCCCTCACAAGTTCCATGTA
>JAKOSZ010000363.1 GCA_029776555.1 Bacillota bacterium
GACCGTGGATGGTGGGTTGACAGGTCTTTCAGGAAGCTGGACATCACGGGGAAAATCCTCGAAGGCTGGAACGAAATAGTTATATCCGGGCATTTTCACTGCTCGGAAAAGGTTTACACCCTGCTGAAAAGCCAGGGTGTGCACGAGGCTGAGCTGAACAGGCTGAAATATGATACGGAGCTGGAAAGCATTTATCTCCTGGGCAGGTTTGCCGTTGATTTTGACGGTGGTTTGCAGCCTGGTGAAAGGAAAGCCGTTTTTGTCCGGGGGCCTTTCAGGCTTTCTCCCACGAGGCCAAAGGCGAAGCTTCAAAATCTCGTTTCCGACGGCTTCCCCTTCTTTGCCGGCAGGATAGCCTTATCAAAAAAGGTGGAGCTGCCCGCTTTAAAGAAAAATGAAAGGCTGATTCTAAGCTTTGAAAGACCTGATTCGATAGTGACAAGGGTATCGGTGAACGGGAAGCCGGTGAAAGCTTTCATGTGGGCGCCTTACCGGGTTGATATCACTGATTTTGCGGTGTGCGGCGAAAACGAAATCAGGATTGAGCTGGTTAGCAGCCTGAGAAACCTGCTGGGACCGCATCACAACGGCGCAGGAGAGCTCTATGCCGTAAGTCCCTGGAGCTTCATTGACGGGTCATCCTGGACTGACAGGTACTGTTTTGTAAGGTTTGGAATAAAGAAGGATATAGTCCTGGCACTGGTGGGTTCATGAAATGGTGTCAGCAGGTTCCCAAGGTGTTTTGGAAAAAGATGAACCACTGGGTTTATGAACTAACGGTTAATTAATGGACAGGTTGGAAAATAAGCGACAGAATAACTGGCGGAGGGGGAAGCTGGTATGACTTCGAGGGAGAGGGTTATAAGGGTTCTTAAGTTTGAGGAGGTTGACCGACTGCCGCGCCAGCTTTGGGCGCTTCCCGGTGTGTGGATGTTTCGCAGGGAGGAGGTGGAGGAGGTCAACCGGCTTTATCCATCGGATATTGCCGGACCGGACTTCAGGTACGGTAAATCGGAAAGAGCCAGGGGAGACTGCTCAAGGGCAGGAACCTATACCGATGCCTGGGGATGCGTATGGATTGTCAGCGAACCGGGAGTAATCGGCGAGATAAAGGAGCCAATACTGGACGGCTGGGCAAAGCTGGATTCATATAAGCTGCCCTGGGAGCTGTTGGACCAGGCGGACCTGTCCAATGTAAACAGGTCCTGTGAGCAGTCAGACAAGTTCATACTGGCCGGTACCGAGGTAAGACCCTTTGAAAGAATGCAGTTCTTAAGGGGCACAGAGAATCTTTTGATGGACCTTGCCTATGGGGTGAAGGAAGTATACCGGCTGAGGGACATGCTGCACGAATTTTTCGTGAAGGAAATAGAAATGTGGGCAGAAACGGACGTGGACGGAGTACAGTTCATGGATGACTGGGGTTCCCAGAATGCGCTGCTCATTTCGCCCCGGCTATGGAGAGAGTTTTATAAACCCCTGTATAAAGAGTACTGTGATATTTTGAGGAGAAAAGGAAAGTATGTGTTTTTCCATTCCGACGGCCACATAGAAGAAATCTACCCTGACCTTATTGAGATAGGGGTAAACGCAGTAAATTCCCAGCTCTTCTGCATGGATATTGAAAAGCTTGGAGAGCATTATTCCGGGAAGGTTGTCTTCTGGGGAGAACTGGACCGGCAGCACATCCTGCCCTTTGGCTCCCCGGAAGATGTCAGGCGCGCTGTAAGAAGGGCCGCCGACGCTCTTATGAAAGGGAAGAGGACAGGAGTCATAGCCCAGCTGGAATGGGGCATCCTGGATCCTAAAGAAAACATCCTTGCGGCCTTTGATGAATGGGACAAATGCTGAGCAAAGGTGCCGAGGCGCCTTCTTTGTACATACCGGGCAGACAGGAGATAAAGCACATGAAAGAGGTTACGGCGGCGATTATTAAAAATAACGGGAAAGTACTGATAGCTAAAAGGGCTGAAAATCAAGACTTGGCCGGCAAATGGGAGTTCCCGGGAGGAAAAGTTGAGCCGGGCGAAACCCCGGAAGAATGCCTGTATTTAAGAGCATGAGTATTGTTATTCCTTAAAACTTTTTTTCATCATGGCGGTTTACCGGAAAGCTTGAAACTTGTAACGGCCTCTTCTTTAAAAACGCGCCCCGCGATAGTTTCTGCCCTGCGATATGTTTCTCAGATCGGAAACCCGAACCTTATGCCGTATTCCTGGCCTTCCGTGCCTTTTGTACTACGTATTAAAGAAGCTACCCGGGGCTTCGGTTGAACCAAAACTCTTTACCCCAAGTATTATTAAAAAGGGCGGAGGGTGGGACAGGGATCTGTCTTGAGACAGAATCCCTGTCCCACACAAAAATATTATGTAATTTATGCTGTAACAATGTGATTTAAAAATGCTGAACCATTACGGTAGAAGGTATTATGCCTGTTTCCGTATCAGGTATTGTTCAAAAATGATAACAGCTTCTTTATTTTAATCCTTAACAGAATTGTTTTTAAAATGCGGTTTTGGAGTAATGTTTAACTGCTCAAGCATTTCCTTAACTTCTCCCTCGCCTTCGGCAAAATGCTCTGCTTCCTCCGGATCCAGGATGCGAAGCAAGGTTATAAGTTCTCCTACATGAGCTTTTTCTTCATCCCTTATGTCTGCAATAACTTTTTTTGCCAAAGGATCATCGGTGGCCTGTACATGGGCGTCATATACAAAGATGGCTTCAAGCTCTCCGGCAATATTAAGCCTTATTGCCTGGATTAATTCCTCTTTTGTCATCTTCCTCGGTACATTGCCTGCAAACGGATTGGCAAAACTCGCCATATTTCATCCTCACCTTTTCATAAAAATTGTCATTAATTATATATATTATATACCCATGTTGCTTTAATTTAAATAATACAGGGACAGGACATGGAAAAAACGCGTAATGGGTTCTTGTGCCCATGGGTGTCCGGACACAAGGGTGTCCATGTTTCTCGATACGAATAAAATGAGAAATACATGGAAACGGTTTAAATTATGGGCATGGGTTTCTGTGACAAAAATATAGTCCTTCTCATGACAAGTACATCCAATGTTAATAAACTGCAAGCTGCAGGAGAGGTTCTCAGGCCTTGATATAAGCATTCCATATTAGTAAAATATGGTTATGAACTTCAAAGGCTATTAAGCATGCAAGGCAAACGGGGAACAAATGCAGCTGTGAGCATTATCATATTTGCCAAAGCATTGAATGCCAATTGAGTCTCTATTGGGGAACAGAAATGCGGCAGCAGAAAAAAGGAGGATGCTCTGTGCGCCACGAAATCAGGACCACGAAAACCCAGCAGTTTATCAACATAACCGGTACGGTGGCTGAAGACGTCAGGAACAGCAACGTGCGGGACGGCGTCGCGGTAATTTACGTGCCCCATACAACAGCCGGGGTCACAATAAACGAAAACTCCGACCCGGACGTTGTGCGGGACATTATTTCCACCTTGGATAAAACTTATCCCGTACGGGGAGAATACCTTCACTTTGAAGGGAATTCCCACGCCCATATAAAGGCTTCTCTCATGGGCTCTTCCTGTACCGTGATAATCCAGGATGGAAAGCTTTTGCTGGGCACATGGCAGGGAATCTATTTTTGCGAATTCGACGGGCCCAGAAGCAGGGAACTCTATGTGAAGATCATTAGGGACCAATAGGAACATGGCAAGTATTCATGCTTTTCTATTTAAAATTTTAGCTTTTACGGCAGATTAAGACCCAAATACATTGAGAAATATATAAAATGCATGAATAATACCATTCCCCGAATGAACAGGGGAACA
>JAKOSZ010000364.1 GCA_029776555.1 Bacillota bacterium
GGCTGCGGCTCAAGGGTCGTCTTCCCGGCGGATGAGTTTTATATAACCGCCGGGCTTCCCATCCCGCCCTTTGACCGGTACGAGGATTTTCCCCAACTGGAAAACGGCGTGGGACTTGTGGCCATGTTTTTAAAAGAGTTCAGGGACTGCCTTGGGGAAAGCGGCTCAAAACTTAAGGAAGCTTTTGAAAGGGGAAGAAAGGCCCTTCCTGAAGCTAAGCCATTAAGAGAGGTAAGCCTTGTTACCGGCGCAGCCGCCTGGGGCTGTGTGAACCAGGCGGCCCGGGAACTGGAAAGGATTTTCCCCGTAAAGGTCAATGCGTATAAAATAGAAAACCGTTTTTTCGGAGAAAATGTCACCGTAACCGGACTTTTAACGGGCCGGGACATTTGTGAACAGCTTAAGGGTAAGGAGCTGGGGGATGAACTGGTAATACCCCATGTGCTGTTGAAGGAAGGCGAAGATTTGTTCCTGGACGGCTGCACCGTCCCGGACCTGGAGGAAAGGCTGGGCGTTAAGGTGCGGGTAGCCGTAAGCAGCGCCGCGGGCTTTATCGAAGGCATACTTGGGCTGGGTGACCCGGCGCGGGACAACGGGATGGCGTAATTGGGGCAGCTGAGCGGCTTAAAGGGAGGTGGTATTTTGGCCAAACCCATAGTGGCGATAGTGGGAAGACCCAACGTAGGGAAGTCGACTTTTTTCAACCATGTCACGGGTAAGAGGATTTCCATAGTGGAGAGCACGCCGGGGGTTACCCGGGACAGGATATACTCCGAGGTGGAATGGAGGGGGAGTAAGTTCACCCTGATAGATACCGGGGGTATTGAGCCGGATAGCACCGACGAAATAAAGCGGCAGATGAAAACGCAGGCTGAAATCGCCATAGAGACGGCCGACGTCATACTTTTCATGGTGGACGCCAGGCAGGGCCTGGCTCCGGGTGACAAGGAAATCGCCGATATCCTGAGGGAGTCGGGAAAGCCCATTATCCTTGTGGTTAACAAGGTGGACAGGGTGGGGGAGACCCCGCCGGATGTCTATGAGTTTTACGGCCTTGGCCTGGGAGATTTCATAACCATTTCCTCGGAGCACGGGCTGGGGATAGGGGATCTGCTGGATAGGATTCTTGACCGGCTGCCGCCGGGAGGGGATGAGGACTACGGCGAGGACGTAATCAAGGTGGCGGTTGTGGGGAAGCCCAATGTGGGCAAGTCCCTGCTGGTTAACAGGATCCTGGGAGAAGAGCGGATGATAGTGAGCAATGTGCCGGGGACTACCAGGGACGCAGTGGACTCGTTTTTGCAGGTGGGGGAGGACAAGTACATATTTATAGACACGGCGGGGATAAGGAGGAAGAGCCGGATAACGGAAAATATTGAGAGATACAGCAATATTCGCTCCTGGACCGCCATTGAGAGGGCGGATGTCTGCCTCGTTATGATAGACGCCTGTGAAGGCGTCACGGAACAGGACTCCAGGATAGCCGGCTATGCCCATGAGCAGGGAAAAGCCTCGGTTATCGTGGTAAACAAATGGGACCTGGTGGAAAAGACCACCGGGACCATGGAGGAGTATAGAAAGAAGGTTTACGACAGGCTTAAGTTTATGACCTATGCCCCTGTGCTGTTTATATCCGCTAAAACCGGGCAGCGTGTCCCCAGGCTGTTTGAACTGATAAAGTATGTGATGGACCAGGCGTCCATGCGCATCTCCACGGGGATGTTAAACGACCTGGTGAATGAAGCCGTGGCCATGGTACAGCCGCCGGCGGACAGGGGCAAAAGGCTCAAGATATTTTACGCCACCCAGTCCTCGGTCAGGCCGCCCACTTACATTGTGTTTATCAATAACATGGAACTGATGCACTATTCCTATGAGAGATACCTTGAAAACCGGCTCAGGGAAAGCTTTGGTTTTGAAGGGACGCCCATCCGCTTTATATATAAAGAAAAAAAGAACATGGAGTGATATCTTTTGTCACTGAAGGATTATTTAACGCTGTTATTAAGCGCCCTTGCCGGCTACCTGCTGGGAAGCGTAAACACTTCTCTCATTGTGGGAAAGTTTTACGGCATAGATGTGAGGCAGCACGGCAGCGGCAACGCCGGGGCCACAAACACTTTAAGGACACTGGGGGGAAAGGCTGCCTTTTTTACGGTGGCCGGTGATTTCTTAAAAGGGGTCGTCTCCTGTATCATTGGAAGGAGCCTCGGCGGAGAGGCAGGGCTTTTGTTTGCCGGCCTTGGGGCCGTAGCAGGCCACAACTGGCCCGTATACTTTAAGTTTAAGGGAGGAAAAGGGGTTTTGACCAGCTTTGCCGTCGCCCTGACCATAGACTGGAAGGCCTCTGTCATTGCCCTGGTGGTTTTCCTTGTGGTGGTGGCAATATGCCGCTATGTCTCTTTGGGTTCAATGGCGGGAGCCGCCGTATTTCCTTTTGCCGCCCTCCTTACCGGCGGGGGTGCGGGGGTGACCCTGTTTGGCGCCCTGCTGGCGGTAATGCTGATATTCAGGCATAAAACCAACATCGTCAGGATTATTAATGGAACAGAATCAAAATTAAAGTTTAGGAGAAA
>JAKOSZ010000365.1 GCA_029776555.1 Bacillota bacterium
ATTTCCTCCACATCATATCCGTCGGGTGCCTTGTACTCAATGCTGCACTGGACCTTAGCCGCAGGGCTGTTAAGGGGAAGACCCAGGAGCCTGTTCAAGTTCATTTCCGCAGCCTTAAGCCTTGCCTCTAACCCCTTTATGGCATCCCTCTTGCTTTCAAGGGAATATTCGGCGTCGGCCAGCTGGCTTTCACTGACAGTCCCTGTGCTGTACTTGGCCTTGAGAAGATCAAACTTCTCCTCGGTTATGGAAAGCAGCTTGTTCTCCTTCGCCAGTTCCTCGTTTATGTAGTAGATTTCCAGGGCGGCTTTGCGCACGTCCATTCTTAAGCGCTTTAAGTTCTCTTCCTTTGTCCTCCTGGCAATCTCGAGGCTGTTCCTGGCCTCCATGGGTTTTACTTCCACCTTGATTTTGTTGTTATAAAAACCCCAGGCGGAAGCCGCATAACCTCCCTGCTTTGCGCTTTCTTCCACATCCTTGAGGTAGCTTTCCTTCTCCTTAATGCTGTAATCGTCTAACACCGCCTGCCTGCTGTTTTTCTCCGCCAGGCTCACGATATCGTCCAGGGTCAAAATCTCTTCCCCGTTGTCCGCAGAGAGCGCACCGGGTACAAACAGCATCAACATCGCCACTATTATGGTCAGACCGGCCAGCTTCTTCATCTCAACCATCCTTTCAAGGTCAATTACTTTTAAAATGAAGGTCCGATACCCACGGCGTTCACAAACTTCATAATCTTTGTATTACAGCTGTATATCGCCGTCTTGTACCTGAATTCGGCTGAAACAAGCGCGGCTTCAGCGTTTTCCAGTTCTTCTTTCGTTATAAGGTCGTTCTGATATCTGATCCTTGCCCTCTCGGTGGCGCTCTTCTGCCGGTTAAGGGCTTTCTCCGCCGCCTTGACGCCCTCAAGCTCCCTCTCAAGGCTGCTGTAAGCTGTCCTGATCTCGTACTCCACCCTGGCTTTTAAATCATCCAGCTGAAGCTTAAGCTTCTCGATGTCCTCCAGGGAGCGCTCGTATTGCTCCAGCAGGTTGGGGTACTTCTTGTAGCTCTCATACTGGTCAAGGACCGACAGATCAATTTCCTTGATTTTTATCTGGTCCTCAAGGGACCTGATTTCGCCCCTCATGGCAAGGGCGGATTCCATGTATTCGTCCACCGGCTTTAACTCAATGGGTTCAAATTCCTCATTGATTGGTACCGATGTATATATGGTGTCAATGGGAGCACCGACAAACAGGTTAAACCGCCTGCAAGCATTCTCATACCTTCGCTTTGCGGCTTTTGCCCGATTTAAAGCCGCCGTGTAGTTGTATGTAGCCTCTTCCATCGCAATCTGGCTCAAAAGCCCCAGGGCGAACTTCTTTTTGTCCGCCTCGTACTTCTTGGCTGCCTGGTTTAAACTCTGCTGCTTTTCCTGCATGTCGAATAAGGCGTTGGCCAGATCAAGGTACTGGGACCTCAAACTCATCAACATGTTCCTCTTGGTGATTTCAAAACTCCGCTGGGCCGATTCATAGGACATTCGAGCCTGCTCGGGTGAGGTGTGCTTTTGCCTGGCAAAGGATATCTTGGTGTATGTGTCGTACTCTCTGAAGTACTCCTTGCCCCCGATTGTATACGAATACCCTTCCGGATTCATCCTTTCAGCCCTGTCTACGGCTTCCCTGTAATACCTCAACGCATCGATCTCGGCCTCTTTAAGCTGTTCCAGGGTGTCGTCGTCCGAGACCATGATGTCCCACGCCTTTTCCAGCGTCATTTCGCTGTCCGCGTCGGCGCAGACCTGCATACTGAAAAGTAAAACAAGGAGCGCAATAAACAAAGAAATGCACTTTTTCACCCTATCCCTCCTCCTGGGTTCCCCGCCAAAAGCCTTTGCCCGGATGAAAACCCTTCCGCCCAAGGCCCCGGCGATTCATCCCCGGCACTGTCCTTTTAAACAACTGCGGCCTATATTTTAATATTAACCTTGCCCTCGCCCTATGTAAAGTTCACTTTTTTATGGTAATGGTATAAATTTTTCGGCTCACTTAAGGTGAAAAGGAATATATTTCCTCTGCGCCATCAATGCAACAGGCAAGGGACGCTTTTTTTTGCCTTTTTTGTCACACACAAGCACCTGTCCCTCCATGCTGCAGAATGGGGACGGTTGTTAAAATGGGGACGGTCGTTGCATAACCGTCCCCATGCCTTCATTAACACCTGGTTCCGCCGGCTCGGCGGCAGCTCTTCATAACCCACCGCGCCACAGCAGCTCTTCAAAACCCAACGCGCCTCAGTAATTCCCTCCGTGCCTTAATAATGCAGCTGGAAGTTGCCCAGGGGGTTCAGCAG
>JAKOSZ010000366.1 GCA_029776555.1 Bacillota bacterium
CACCATTGAATGCCCATGCTGTCACAGGGGGATTGAAGTTGATTTTTGCTGTATTGATGAGGGTGCGGAAGAAGAAGGAGGCGGCGCCGAAGAAAAGAAATAAATGCTTTCCGCGGGCGCCGGGAAAGAAGTAAATTTAACTGAAAATCAAAAACAATGGTTCAGCCCGGCCGGGAATTTCCCGGCCGGGCTTTTTTCATACAGCCTGAAGGCGCCTCTCCCGGCTTTCCCAATTGTCATAAAGTTGGACAAAGTTAAATATTAATATACTGTCCAAGGGACGGATACTCAGGCAAAAGCCCCTCAATATAAGGAGGATAAAACGCGTGGGACAGGGCGAAAGGGTATTAAGAGAAATACTCCCTTACATAGCCGCCGGAGTTAGGCAGGCTTTATCAGGCATTGACCCAATGCTGCTGGATTCGCTGGAGGAGATAAGGCTGAGAGCCGAAAAGCCCCTGATGCTCCACCGGTCAAAAAAAGACTGGTTTGTGGGCGAAAGAGGCCTGTCCGACAAACCCGGCAAGGGCTCCTACCTTGTCCGGCAGGCTGAAATTCTAAAGAGCGTGGAGCTTATGAGCGAAAACTCCATATACGCCTACCAGGATGAAATAAGAAACGGCTTTATAACCCTTAAGGGAGGCCACAGGGTAGGGATTGCAGGAAGGGCCATAGTGGAAGGGAAGTCCATAAAAAACATCAGAGACATTTCGGGGCTTAACATCAGGGTCTCCAGGGAAGTTCCCGGCTGCGGGGAAAAGCTTTTAAAACACATAATAAAGGCCCCTGACGAGGTTTACAACACCCTTATAGTCTCGCCTCCCCAGTGCGGCAAGACTACCATGTTAAGAGATCTGGCCCGGCTCTTGAGCGACGGCTATGAGCCCTTAGGCTTTAGCGGCGTTAAAGTGGGGATCATTGACGAAAGGTCTGAAATCGCGGCCTGTTACAGGGGGGTACCCCAAAACGACGTCGGCCTAAGGAGCGACGTACTGGACAGCTGTCCCAAAATACTTGGCATGGATATTATGCTAAGGTCCATGTCTCCCAACATAATAGTGACCGATGAAATCGGCGGGGAAGGGGACGGGGACGCGGTGATGAGGGTTATCAACGCCGGGGTCAAAATTATAACCACGGCCCACGGCTACAACATTTCGGAACTGAAGAGCAGGCGTGAAGTGTTGAAACTGATTGAAGAAGGGGTGTTTGACAGGTATATCGTCCTGTCAAACGAAAAGGGGCCCGGCACAATAAAAGAGGTTGTGGAAGGCAGGACTTTAAGTCTTTTGAAATAGCGGGCCCATATGGGTTTTAAATCCCGAAGGCATTTGGGCCGCGGAAAAAGGGGAGGGCACGGGTGAGAAGCCATGCAGCTGGCGCTTAAAGTTATAGGAAGTGCAATGGTAGTGCTGTCTTCGGGCTTACTGGGGTATCTATACGCCATTGACTGCAAGAAAAGGCCCCAGGAGCTGAGGGCCCTCCAGGGCCTGTTGCAGATGTTCGAGACGGAGATTACCTATGCCTCTTCCACCCTGGTTGAAGCTTTTGAAAAGATTTCAGGAAACAGCCGCTACAGCGCCGCGGCATTGTTTAAAAGCGCATCCGAAATCCTCAAAAACGACAGCAGCGTCGGTGCCCGGGAAGCCTGGGAAAGGGCGGTCAAAAGCAATGCCAGGCAAATGGGTTTGGACAGTGAAGATGAGAATATACTGTTTTCTTTTGGGAAAATGCTGGGGAGCTCGGACCTGGAGGGACAGGTAAAAAACATAAGGCTGCTTATAAACCAGCTTAAAATCCAGGAAGCAAGAGCTGAAGAGAAGAGAAAGCAGAATGAGAGGATGTACAAAACCCTGGGGCTTTTAGGCGGCCTCGCCATTGTCATAGTGCTCCTGTGAGTTCCTGAACAGCCCGGACAGATAACTTGCCGGATATTCAATAAACCAATTCGCTTTAAGCGTAAACAGGGGAGACCGGGAAATGGATGTGGATTTGATTTTCAAAGTGGCGGCCATCGGTATTCTGGTGGCAATACTTCACGCTTTGCTTGACCAGGCAGGGAGGAAAGAAGCGGCCCTAATGACCACCATAGTGGGACTGATTGTAATCCTGTTGATGGTCGCAAGAGAGATTGTCAGGCTGTTTGATTCCATAAGGTCCATGTTCCGGATATGAGGGAAAGAGGCGGTTTAAATGGAGATATTGCAGATCGTGGGACTGGGAATTGTGGCCGCCAGCTTTGCGGTTTTCTTAAGAAACTTAAGGCCCGAGATGGCCCTTTTGGTGAGCCTGTCGGCCGGTATGGCGCTTATTTTGCTGGCGGTCCCCAAAATTTCGGCCGTAGTTTCCCTTATCTCAGCCTATGTGAACAGGACGGGAGTAGACCCGGAATACTTAAGCACGATTCTCAAAATCATCGGCATAGCCTACATAACCGAGTTCGGGGCGGAAATCTGCAAGGACTCCGGTGAAAGCGCCATTGCTTCAAAGATAGAACTGGGAGGCAAGGTCATCATAATAGCCATGGCGGTGCCAATCATAACCTCTTTGATCGAAACCATTACCAGCATCAGGCCGTGACAGGAAAAAGAGTAACAGGGGGATACGGATGAAGGCGAGGTACAAAAGAAGAGCTTTTGTCGCCGCCGCGGCGGCAGTCGTCATAATACCCATAAGCCTTTTCAGCTGCCAGCCTGTCATGGCCGCTTTCCTGGAAGAAGAGGGCTACCGGGATATTCTGAACCGGCAGGCCGATTTGGGCAGGCTCTGGGAAATAGAAGACCAGATGGACAGGTTCAGCGACCAGGAGGTTAAAAAGGCTTTTCCGGAGTACCAGCCCAAAAGCCTTTTAAGAAGGATGCTGGAAGGGAATTTCAGCTTCGACATAAAAAAGGTCCTAAAGGACCTGCTGGCGGCTTTATTTAAAGAGGTCTACGAAAACGCCGGGATTATCGTAAAACTTCTCGCAACTGTCCTCCTCTGCGCCGTGCTGAAAAACCTCCAGGGCAATTTTTTAAGCGAAAGCGTAGGGGAACTGGCCTTTTTTGCCTGTTATGCCCTGGTAGTGTCAACGGTTCTCGTCAGCCTGAACCTGGCCCTGGACATAGGACGTGAGGTAATCGAAAAAATGGTGGGTTTTATGTATGCCACCGTGCCTATCATGTTTGCCTTTCTGGCTTCCGGCGGGAGCATAACCAGCGCGGGGATTTTCCAGCCTGTCATGTTAATGGTGGTTGAAATAACCGCCAGCCTGATAAAGAACATATTCATCCCCATGGTTTACCTCTCAGCCATCCTGGCCATAGTGGACAATGTAAGCGAGAAGCTGTCCATATCCAGGTTTACCAGGTTCATCAAACAGGTAAGCGCCTGGTCCCTGGGCATAATCCTGACCCTGTTTGTGGGCGTTGTGTCGCTGCAGGGCTCTTTTGGGGCCGCTGTTGACGGGGTAACCGGAAAGGCGGCGAAATTCGCCATCGGCACCTTTATTCCCGTGGCGGGAAAATACCTTGCCGACGCCGCCGACGCGGTAATAGGCTGTACCCTGCTTTTGAAAAACGCGGCAGGAGCCGCGGCAATGGTAGGTATAATAGCCATGTGTTCGGTGCCTCTCATTAAAATTATAGCCCTTACCGTCCTGTACAGGCTGACCTGCGCCCTGATAGAACCCCTTTCGGACAAACGCATTACCGCCTGTATCGGCGAAATAGCCGACTCACTGGCCTTGATGTTCGGAATTGTGGCTTCGGTGGCCTTCATGTTTTTAATATCCATAACGGCGATTATTGGCGCCGGCAACATTGCGGCCATGCTGCGATAGCCTGACGATGGGGCGTAAAATGCCTTTGGCGCAGGCTAAGAGGCAAAAGCGGAGGAAAAGATGGATTGGCTTGTAAACTGGATCACCAGTGTAGTAACCCTGGCGATTTTAATAGCCTTTTTTGAAATGCTGCTGCCTTCGGGAAGGACCAGGAAGTACGTGAGCCTGGTTTCGGGCTTTGTCCTGATTATAGCCCTGGCCACCCCGGTAATCAAGCTCCTGGGGAAGGGAGACTACTTAAAAGAGCAGCTTTTCTGGGACCAGGTCTCACTGGACAGGAAAGAGATAGAAAAAAGCGGTGACCTGCTGCGGGAAAACCAGGTCAGGCAAATCGTGGAGCTCTACAAGGGGAAGCTGGCCCAAAAACTTAAGGAGGCAGTGGGAGAGCTGGACGGGATAGCCGAGGCTGAAGTGGAAGTGACGGTCAATGAGGACTATGAATCCGAGGAGTTTGGGCAGATAAAAAGGGTGTATGTGGCGGTAAAAACCGGGGAAAAGGGCCGGGAGGGGCTAATGCCGCCAATAGAGATAGGGCGGATAAAGGCAGGACCTGACAGGGATGAAGTTCTTTTGGGGAAAAGGCCCGATGAAAAGCTGGCGAGAATG
>JAKOSZ010000031.1 GCA_029776555.1 Bacillota bacterium
ACCTCGTCGGATTTGAAGCCCAGGAACCTTGACTCAATCTGGCTCCTGGTCCAGGAGAGTTCAAATGCCCGGTCCACCGCCTTGGGGTCCCGGTACTTCTCAGCCAGCTCAACCGCCTCTTTCCGCGTTCCGGCCACCGCTACCATAAAGGCCACCCTGGAGGTTTGCCCCGCCTCCACCCTGACCCTCACCCTGAGGCTCATAATGGGGTCAAGGACGGCCCCGACGGTATTGCTCAGGGGCTGGTCCACGTCCAGGGCCTGGGGGCCCTTTAAGTCTCTGTTTCTGCCTATGAATTTGCCCCGGTCGGTTTCGTACTGCACATCGCCTATCTGTTCTCCCTCCACGGCAACGGTATGGGAAGCCCACACCGGCTCATGCCTGCTGCTCCTGGGCCTGCGGAAAGCCAAAAGGATATTGCTTCTCGGCAGGTATTCGGTTTTGATAAAGAGGTTGCTGAAAGCCGGGTGGGCCGCGTCCTCTTCCGGATGGGCCAGCACCACTTCAAAATAGCTGGTGAGCTCTATGACCCTTGCGTGGCGGCTCCGGTTTGTCAGAGAGACACACCTTATCTCCACGTCGTCCTCGGGTGAAACCACCACCTCCGTGTGGGTCTCAATATTGCCGTCCCTGCGGACGAATTCCGCCTTGTCGGGCGAAAACACCACCCTGTACCTTTCGGGTAAAACGTTGTAGGGTTCATAGGCGGCTGACCAGACCGTGTTGGAGTTTATGTTCTGCACGTATATGAAAAGTCCGGCGTCCGGACTCTTAAAGTCGCTTCTCCACCTTGTCACCGCCAGCTGGCGGAACTTGCTGTATCCCAAACCGCTGTCCGTCAGCATCACCGAGTAGCTGCCGTTGGACAGCATGTGGGCCCGGGGAAGCCCGGCGGCAGGAAAGCGGTATGTCCTTACGACGCCTCCGTTTTCCTTGTGGGCTTCCTTGAGGGGCACATACTCTCCCTTCCGCTCCCTTGTAAACATCACCCTTTCCGGGATTCTCTCCTGCAGCAGGAGTTCGGCGGATTGGACCATGGGATCGGCGTGAAAGCGCTCCTGGAGAATGTTGTCATTCACAAAGTTGTTAAGGGCGGCAAAGCTCATGCCCTGGTGGTGGGCCATGAAGCTCTTGACGATATTGCAATTTTTCTTCTTAAGCCTGGAAGGAGTGTAGTCCACAGCCTCATACAGCCCGTACAGGCCCAGCAAACCTTCCTGTTCCAACCGTCTTATGTTAGCCACTGAGGACTCGGGGTCCACCATCAGGGCAAGAAATGAAGCGTAGGGGGCCACCACCAGGTCGTTCTCCAGGCCTCTTTTTAAGCCCAGGCCCGGGACGCCAAAGGCCTTGTACTGGTAATTGAAGTTGATGTCAAAAGCGCTGTAGGCCGACTCGGAAAAGCCCCAGGGTATGCCCCTGTATGTGCCGTACTTTATCTGGTTCTTGACCACAAACCTGTAGGTCTCGTCCAGCAGGGTGTTTTCATAGCTCTTCATTAAAAGCAGGGGCATCAGGTACTCAAACATGGTGCCCGTCCAGGAGACAAGGCCTTTATAGCCGTCCATGAGGGTGAGCTTGCGCCCCAGTTTAAACCAGTGTTTGGGGTCCAGCTCTCCCCTGGCAATGGCTATAAAACTGGTCTGCCTTGCCTCCGAAGCCAGCATGTCGTAGTAGGACTTGCTAAGCCGCCCGTCTTCCACGTTGTAGCCGATGGAAAAGAGCTGGCGCCTCTGGTCGTAGAGGGGAGAGAACTCCATGGGCTGGATGAGCCCCTCAATTCTTTCTATCAGGCCGTGATAAAGGCTCAGGAGCTTTTGGACCTCCTCCAGGGCCAAAGCCGATTCCTTGCTTCCTATTGCTTCAACCCAGGGCTCAAGGCCGGCGCTGAGGCCGTTGCCTGTCTCAGCCGGGTCCCCTTCCCCCCTGGAGGCAACCCCATAGGCTCTTGCCAATCGGGCAAGGGTGATCTCGCCGCAGCTTTTCGCCCCAAGGGGACAGCCGGCGCCCTGGACGGCTTGCCCCGCATCGGTGTGCTGCTCCCACTGCCTCGCCGCACAGGGCATGAGCAGGGTTATTTCCTTTAAGAAAGACGCTGCCATCCTGTGGAGGCTTTCGCCCCAGGGGTTTTCCAGCAGAGTCCCGTCGGCCTTCATGGGCTCAAGCTGCTCCATGAGACCGTCTAAAATCCTTTTCCAGTCACAGGGCCTCATTTCTTCCTGCTCCAGGACCAGGTCCAGGTCCGGGGCCTTAATTTTACCCTCTTCCTCTTTAACCTCGGCGTTAAAGAGCTCCAGGGTGTCTTTAAGCCCTCTTGCCATGGAAACAGTCAGTATGGGCTTTTCTTTCAGCCCCCACAGCCCCTGTTTTAAAACCATCAGGTAACCTATGAAGTTGCCGCTGTCCACCGTTGAAACGTAAAGGGGTCTCAATGGTTTCAGGGTGGTGGTGTCATACCAGTTGAAAAGGTGGCCCTTCCACTTCTCCAGCTTTTCCACTACCGACAGGGTGCGCTCCAACCTTTCCGCCAGTTCCAGCGCGCCTATATATCCAAAGTCCCTGGCGGACAGGATTGAAAGCAGCATGAGCCCGATATTGGTGGGAGAAGTCCTGTGGGCCAGGCCCTTTGGAGGGTCTTCCTGGAAGTTGTCCGGAGGCAGGAAGTTGTCCTCCTCGGAGGTAAAGTCTTCAAAATACCTCCAGATGCGCCGGGCGTAAAGCCTTAACCTCTGCATCTCCTCCCGGGAAACCGCCCTTCTCGCGCGCCGGTAGGGCCTGCTGATGTACCAGGCTATAAAGGGGGAAGAGCCCCAGAGCAGGGCCACCGCCAGGGAAAAGGGAAGCCCCCCGGGGGAGTATATCCAGGAAAGGAAAACCAGGGCAGCGGCGGCGACGGGCGCCGTCCACATCTTTTTTACATAGCTGTTTAAGTTGTTTTTCTGGTTGGCTTCCACGTCAGCCGCCGTAACCCAGACCAGGAGGTTTCTCTTTGTGAAAACCAGCCTGCCCAGGGTGCGCAGCACCGCATCGGCTATGAGGCAGGCCTGGTGGGGTATAAAGGTAAACACCAGGAAGGACTGGTAGACCGCAGCCTTGAAACCGCTTATGGCCATGGAGTGTTTCCTGCTCTGGGGAACGGTGGAGTCCTTTCTCAAGCCGGCGTTCAATAAGTAAATGATGATGGGCGAGGACACGATCAGGGCCGTCAAGCCCAGCCACAGGGCATTGCTCCCCGGAAACACGGATACACCCAGCAGGGCAAGGATAAGGAGCCAGGGCTGCACCAGGCTCCGGCGGAGATTATCTAATATTTTCCACTTCGACACCCCGTTGAGCACGTTGGGCACCTTTTCGCCGAGCCTGTTTCTCACCCTGGGAGCCAGCCAGGGTATGAGCTGCCAGTCACCCCTTACCCAGCGGTGGAGCCTCATGGCGTGGGAAATGTATTTGGCGGGATAGCCGTCCAGCAGTTCAATGTCGGTCACAAGGCCTGTCCTTACATAGCTCCCCTCCAGCAGGTCGTGGCTTAACACCGCGTTGTCCGGTATGGAGTCCTTCAGCACCTTCCTGAAGACGTCCACCTCGTATATTCCCTTGCCGGTAAAAATGCCCTCTCCGAAGAGGTCCTGGTAAACGTCGGAAACCGCAGTGGTGTACGGGTCTATACCCCCCTGCCCGGCAAAAATCCAGGAAAAGAGGCTGCTGTTGACTCCCAGGATGTTTACACCTATCCTGGGCTGCAGGATGCCGTAACCGTGGATCACTTTCCCCGTTTCAGGGTCCAGCCGGGGCCTGTTCAGGGGGTGGCTTATGGTCCCCACCAGTTTTTTCACAGCCCCCATGGGGAGCACCGTATCCACGTCAAGGGTTATGACATACCTGACATAGGGGATCCGGGAAATCTCCGCGCTTGCCGCCGTAAAATTGGTATCGCCGGAGCCCCTTAGAAGCTCGTTTAGCTCCATTATCGCCCCTCTTTTGCGCTCCCATCCCATCCACCTGCCCTGCCGCTGGTTAAAAAGCCGCTGGCGGTGGAAGTAGTAGAATATGTCTTTATTTTGCCCATAGCGCATGTTGAGCTCTTTTATTCCTTTAAGGGCAGTGTCTATGATCTCCTCCTCACCGGGCAGCTGTTTTTCCCCGGCGTCCCTGAAGTCCCCCACAAGGGCAAAGTACAGGTTTTCCTCCCGGTTGCCGAGATAGAAGGTCTCCAGCCGGCCCAGGATTTCCTTTACCTGTTTTGGGCTTGTAAGAAGGGTCGGTATGATGACCATGGTCCCCAGATCCCCGGGTATTCCCTCTTTCAGTTCCATTTTCGGGAACACCGCGGGAGGCAGCATATGGCTTATGACAAAGTTAACGACGGCTATTGCCAGGTCGCTTACGGGGATCAGCAAGGCCAGGGTCATTAACAGGGCCGCCGGAAGAGAAAAATCGCCGGAAGCCTTGGCCGCGTAGCATATAAGGCCATATACCGGGGCAATGGCAGAGATAGCAATGGCGCCGGTGTAAAACAGCAGGGGGTGCTGTTTTATCAATTCACGGGGGTCCCTTAAGCAGCCAAGCCTGTAGCCCATGCTCTGGGCCAGGGTTTTCTGTCCCTTGCCCACCAGGTAGTAGCCCACATGGTTTAAAAGGTCGCCGCCGTTTTCGGAAGGGCTGTTGGAAGCCGAACACTCCACGGCCTTCCTGGCCACTTCTATTTCCGAACTGTTGAACTTATGGGCCAGCTTTCCCACCGAATGCCTGTAATAATCCCTGGATTCAAAATCCATCCTGGGATAAATCCCGGC
Source organism: Bacillota bacterium (assembly GCA_029776555.1). GTDB lineage: Bacteria > Bacillota > Clostridia > Acetivibrionales > JAKOSZ01 > JAKOSZ01. The sequence continues at coordinate 4,794 of JAKOSZ010000031.1, forward strand.
AGGGTCGCTTCTCAATATCTGCTCCACCATGCTGAGGCTTTCAAATATCTCGGTCCAGTCCATGGTGGAAATCATCCTGAGGCTGGTAATGGCGTTGCCCAGCGAAATCTGCCTTGAGGCCTGGAGCTTGTGTTCAAGGGCGGTGACGGACTCAATGGTCCTGTTCTGGGCGGCCAGCTTTTTCTCCAGGCAGCGTATTACGGGCAGTGTTTTGCTGCCCTTTCTGCTCAGCCTGCTGACCAGGTACTCCACAAACGAAATGTCGAAGCTCTCCATGTCCCCTGTCTGCTGCCTGAAGAGCTTGACCAGTTCCTCTTCGTCAAGTTCGAGGTTTGCGGCAATGAGGCTGGCCACTTCCTCGGCTTTATGCCAGTGCTTTTGGGACTGGGCAATCTTCTCGCATACAGAACACACCTTTTCGATGAGGGCTATGCGGAGCATAATGCCCACAGCCCAGAGTTCGCCGATTGAAAGGAGGGACTGGGACTGGTAGGCCCTTAAAAAGCTCGTCAGCACCTTCTCGTCTATCCTGCCGTCGGTATGGGCCACCATCTCAAGGGCTATGGCATACACCCTGGGATAGCCTTTTAAGGGCCTGTTTTTCAGCACCGGAAGGCGGGAGTAATACCTGCCGTTTAAGTTGCTGCAGATGTCCCGTACCTGCTCTTCTATGATGTAGTAGTTGTCCAGCAGCCACTCGGCAGCAGGTACGGTGGCAAAGGTCTTTCGCTCGTCCTCGTTCAACGACCTGTAGACTTCGGTTATGGAACGGAAGTTGTGCTTAACCCTTGAAAGGAGCCAGCGAAGCCTGCTGCTGTTTTTCCCCAGGGCATGGTTTCCGGCCACTTCCACAGCGTGCCTTTCAAGGTCCTCGGGGCCCAGTACGGTGTCGTTTACCTCCACCCATTTTCTTTTGGGGGATATGGCTAACATAATTGCGGCAAAAGTCATCAGGAGCCCCAGCAATATATATGTAACAGCCATCATTATTTCCATCCGAGCTTTCCACCATTCCTTTGCACGAAAAAAACAAAATCAATAATAGGATTTCCGAAAAAACGCTAAAAATTATTTTCCGAAAATCAGTGGACGCGTATCCGCAGGATTACGGATAATATAATCCCGTTGAACAAAGCCCCGAAGCAGCTTTTTATATTATTGTCAAAGAAAGGCGGAATTATAAGTTGTACGGGCAAGGGCAAGGCAATAAAAGGCGCGGCGGGCATGGGATTCCCCTGCCCAAACACGGCATGGCGGACCGGCGCCAAGACGCCCGCCGGGTAGG
>JAKOSZ010000367.1 GCA_029776555.1 Bacillota bacterium
AGGTTGCCCGCGTCCCAGGCATAAATGTCCAGTTTCATGCCGTATTCCTGCTGGAGCCACGCGAAAAAGTCAAGGTTAATCATGGTCTGCTCCTCTGTTGAGCCTTCGTTGGTGTTGTTTATCCAGGAGAAATACTGGGCCCTTGACGGAGTTTTTTCGTCTGCTCCCGGAAAAACCTTTTCTCTCTGTTCCCTGTCCATCAAATCCCTCCTGTGTTCCAAGTCTTCCCGCCGGCTTTCGGCGCACTTTATGCCTTTCATTATTCTTAAGACAAAGTACCGGGGGCACACCCGGTGGCCCGCCCGACGGGTTTATTCCTTATACCTGCGGCATGGCGCCACCCTTCAAAGGGACCATTTGCTTCGGCTGCGTGGACGGCTGCCCTGTTAAAAAGAGCCGCCAGTCTTCTTCCCGGTCCCTGTCCCCATGCTTTGTCTTTCACATTAAAAGTAATCGTTTATATAGAGCTTCTTCCTCTTAAAAACCTTAAAGAGCAGTTCCTCCTGACTGTGAACCTTCAGGTCGCCGCGTCCGAAATAGTCATCAAGCCCGGCGTAGCCCGTAATAAGCTGGGTCAGCACTTCAATGCCGCAGGACATGTCGGCGGGACAGTCCTTTTTGGTGACCTCAGCTTTGCCGTTTTCCCAGCTGACCAAAAAGATTCCGTCATTCCATTCCAGGAAGGCATCCCTTACATCGACGGCTATCTGCCCCTTGCCTTCGGGATAAGCCATGAGCTCCAAAACCCTCTTTAGGTCAACAATTCGGTTCATGCCGTAAGGAACAAACTCCAGCTTCAGGTCATAGGGCTCGGTCAGGAAAAGGTCTATTTTGAAAAACTCTCCCGCCGGGCACTTGAAAGTCCTGTATTTGGGCGAGAAGCGGTATAAGAAGCCAAGGATGCCTGCCAGCGACTCATAATCCGTCCAGGCCAGTTCAAGGACCTGCATGTCAAAGGTCTGCCACTGGCCTTCCCCTTTGAAGATTATATAACTCCCGGGGTTGCCTTCAGGGTCATGCCACACATATGTATACTGCCTCGTTTTATATGGGTCTTTTTTAAGCAGGTTTTCCCACCGCCCCCTGTCCCTTACTATTGCCAGGTTTTTATCGGCAATAAACCTGTTGTAAATGTCCCGGATGGCGTCATAACTTTCGGAGGGCTGGTACTGGCGCACCTCGCCTCCGGCCTCCAGGTGTCTGAAGGATGTCAGCGGAACACTTATCATCGCCCGTCTGTAGCAGCTCTCATAGCCAAACTTCCTGTAATAAGGATGGGAAAAGGGGTAGAGGTAGGAAAAGATCTGCTGATTTTCCAGCATCTCCTCAAAACAGTAGCGCATGAGGCGGCGGATATTGCCCTTGTTCCTTGCCTCAGGAAGGGTCGCCACTCCCCCGATGCCCCCCATTTTCACCGTGTTGCCGTCAAAACGCACCTCAAAGGGGATGAGGGAAAGGCAGGACAAGAGCTTGCCGCTGTCATCAAAGCAGCCCCTTAGCGTTTCATAGCCCTTCCGGAACTGTTCCGGATTGGACTGGGCCGTACTGAAATCGCTCTCAAAGACAAAAGCGATGCTTTGTATCTTTAATGCTTCAATTTTCTCTTCCGGGCGCAGTTTCCTTACCGGCATCATGGACTCCCCCTTGTACTGGAATAAACTTCTCTCCGCTCTAAATAGCTTACTAATGTTTTCTACTGCCTTTATACCTAAAGTCTACTCCCCTGGCATAGAAAGGTCAACAAAAAACCTTTTTTTGGA
>JAKOSZ010000368.1 GCA_029776555.1 Bacillota bacterium
ATTCCTCTTTCATGCTTATCCTCCTTTTCCTCCATATTGTATAGCACCAAACCAGGGGGACGGTTCTTCTGGTTTGAACCAGGGAGACGGTCCCTCTGGTACAGCGATACGGTTCTTCCGCGCCAACGGTTCTAAAGATCAATTCCTAGCCAGGGGGACGGTTCTTCCGGCGCAAAGGCACGGCTTTTCGCCTTAGATGGTTCCCCAGGCCAATTCCCACTTTCCACAGGGCGGTTCTCTTGGTTAACCATCCCCACGCCAAGGGGACGGTTCTTTCGGTTCAACCATCCATAATCTATTCTCTCCCGGCCTAAGCAAAGCAATCTCCACGCAGCTTGTCCCCTGCCCCTCTATAAAGGGTATGCAAATACCAAGATAACCGTCCCCTTGGTTATTGGTTTGTATACCAAGAGAACCGTCCCTCTGGTTAAACCAGGAGAACCGTCCCTCTGGTTAGGTTACCTCTGGTTACTTGGTTACAGGGTAGGCCATGGTGGTCATGAGGGCCATTTCGGCCTGGGACGTGTCCATCCTGCTGTACTGGATTATTACCTCAACGTCGCTTCTCACCATTATGGCATAGGGAACACCCCGGGGTACCCCCTCCCCCCGGTCGTTCTTTATCATATCCAGCCTTACGTGGTTGGCCCTCTCGGCCTTGCAAACCGCCCGGAAGCCGCCCATCTTTTCCCTGTCTTCAAAATACAGGGTTATCTCCAGGACGGCGTCCCTGGGGCCGGGGTTTAAAACGCATATGGCCTCATGGCTGGGGTATTTTCCGCTGCTCTCCACAGGATAGTAAGCATCAGGTATGTACCATGTCCTGGAACCTACAACTTTCCCCATCTCAATCCCCTCCTGCCTTGCCAATTATCTTCTTAAACCTCTCATACTGTTCGTCCCAGAGGTCCAAATCCCCGGGCAGGTACTCCCGGGTGGGGAAGGAGTTCCTCACCACAGCCCTGGCCTCTTTCAAGTCCGAAACCTCTCCCAGGGCAATAAGCTGGGCTGCCACGTTCCCTATGGCGGTAGCTTCCACCGGCCCCGCCACCACCGGCCTTCCGGTGGCATTGGCGGTAAACTGGCAAAGCATGGTGTTCCTGGAGCCGCCTCCTACTATGTGGATTACGGAGAGCCTGCGGCCAACGATGTCCTCCAGCCCCTCCAAAACCATGCGGTACTTGAGGGCCAGGCTCTCCATTATGCAGCGCACTATTTCCGCCTTGTCCCCGGGCACCGGCTGTCCCGTTCTCCGGCAGTAGTCCTGGACCTTTTCAGGCATACGTCCGGGGCTTCCGAAGGCTTCCTCGTCCGGGTCGATAAAGGCTTTGAAGGGCCCGGCTTTTTCAGCCGCCACTTCCAGTTCGTCATAGCTTAAGGCCTCTCCTAACCTGTCCCAGCTCCTCTTGCACTCCTGGTATATCCAAAGCCCCATTATGTTCTTAAGAAGCCTTGTGGTGTTCTGAATTCCGCCTTCGTTGGTGTAGTTTAAGCGGTATGTAGTGTCATTTATTATGGGAACGGGGGATTCCACTCCCAGCAGCGACCAGGTCCCGCTGCTTAAGTAGGCGTAGTCCTCTTTTTCCGCAGGCACAGCCACTACGGCGCTTCCGGTGTCGTGTTCCGCCACGGCGATTACCGGCACGCCGCCGATGTTTAACTCCTCGGAGATGTCCCCGCTCAACTTCCCTATTACGCTGCAGGTCTCGGTTATGCCGGTAAGTATGTGGGTCGGTATCCCCAGCCTGTCAAGAAGCTCCTCGGACCAGCTGCCCGTTCTCGGGTCATACATCTGGGATGTGCTCACAATGGTACGTTCACTGGCTTTTTCTCCTGTGAGGAAGTAGTTTAAAAGGTCGGGGATAAAAAGAAGTGTGGAAGCTTTCTCCAGTATGGGCGAGTTTTCAAGCTTCATGGCCAGCAGTTGGTAGATGGTGTTAAACTTTAAGAACTGGATGCCGGTGAGTTCATAAATCTCCCGCCTGGGCACCACTTTGGCCGCCTCCTCTATCATCCCGTCCGTCCTGGCATCCCTGTAGTGAACCGGATTTCCCAGCAGTTCTCCCGACGGCCCCAAAAGCCCAAAGTCCACGCCCCAGGTGTCGGTGCCTATGCCCGCCAGGTCTTTATGGCCGCTCTGGGCACAGCGGAGTATGCCCTGCTTCATTTCGTGGAACAGCCTCAGGATGTCCCAGTAAAAGCTTCCGCGCACCATGACGGGGTCATTGGAAAACCTGTGGACTTCGCTCAAGGAGAGGGTCTTGCCGTCAAAACTCCCCAGGATGGCCCGGCCGCTGCTGGCTCCGTAGTCAAAGGCCAGTACCTTAAGCATTCCGCATCCCTCCTTTTTCTTACTTCAATTTTACCAAAAAACCCGGAAAAAACGCTACCTGCACCTCATCCCCATTTTCCTGTATATGGCTATCCTCTCCCTGAGGTCGGGGTAACGCCTTACCGTCTCACTGGAAAACATCCCCTTGGAAAGGTCCTCGGTGGCGGCCTTTTCATGGCCTATAAGGGCCCAGGTGGAGTCTATGAGGTTTTTAAACTCCTCCCTTTCCAGGGCACGGCACACAAAGGACTGCCTGGGGGAGTTGATGTCCTCTCCGCTGATTTCAAAAAACCCGTGCTTCCCGCAGAGCTCCTTCACCCTCTTAAGCTGGTCCAGGGTGTTCCTGGAAGGCATGTAGGTGACGGCATTGAAACCCAGCTCCCGGATAACTTCCATCAGGAGGTCCAGGTAGTCGTCCTCGAACTTCTGGGCCTTTTTGTCCCCGGTTACCGACTCTCCCACGTCCCCCAGGTAAGCATACGCCGCTATTGAGCCGGTTTCCCGGGCAAGCCTTATGAAGTCCTCCACGTCGGGGCACTCGGCTGCGGCGTCGATATAGAAGCTGGATATTACATCGCTCTTTATCAGCCCCAGAAGGTCATAGTCATAGCAGGGACTGGAGAGGTCAAGGAGATAACCTTCCACCTTGGGGCTCACGTTGACCTTCAGCTGCTTTTTTAAAAACTCCAAAAGGGAAGGACCTTTTCCATACTTTTCAATCATCTTTAGGGAAAGGGCGTAGGAGATGTGCCTTTCGGTCACGGTTCCCCCCTCGCTGCTTTTAGACAGGGGCACCACATCCCTGTCGTAATCAATGCTGATGCCGTACTGGCTGAACACCTGGTTGATTTTCTCACACATCCTCCTGTTCCTCAAATCCCTCTCCCTTTTATAGGGTTCAAGAAAACTCCTGACCGTATCTATCCGGGTATGGGGGATCCCGTGAAGGGTGACATAGGCAATGGATTCCTGGTCCGGGTTATTAAGCCTCCGGCCTCTCAAAGGGGTTTTGCTGAAGTCCACCCTGCATTCCATTCCTATGGTGGTGGCAATCCCTATAATTCTCCCCGCTTCTATGAATTCCTCAACACCGCCTACCGAGTCGTGGTCAACTATGCCGGCGGTGGTAAGCCCCGCGCAGTAAGCCATCCACGCCGCCTTGGACGGTGAGTAGGGTGAAAAGGAGTAGATGGTGTGAATATGGTTGTTGACGTAGCCCCCGCTTTCGGGCCTTTCCAGTTTGCCGCCTTCTATCAGCTCTTTGAGTTTTTTAAGGCTTTCAAGCCTTAATCCGGCATCGCCGCTGTTTAAGTTGTCCACAAGTTTCTCGTATCCCCTTCCCATTGCAAACCTCCGCTATCTATATTGCTCCAGCTTTTCCTTCACCTTTTTAAAGTCCTCAAACATTAAGACCTTTTTGGATGGGTCCCTTAAAAGGGCCGCCGGGTGGAAGGTGGGCATCATCCAGTAGCCCTTCCTTTCTATCCACTGCCCCCTTATCCGGGTTATCTTAGCCCGCCTGTCTATTATGTATTTCATCGCCGTAGCTCCAAGGCATACGATTATTTTGGGTCTTATCAGATACACCTGGTTCCTGAGAAAAGGGAGGCAGGCCTCCGCTTCTTCGTCAAGGGGAACCCGGTTGCCCGGCGGTCGGCATTTCACTATGTTGGCTATGTAGTAGTCCCCCTCTTCAAACATCAGGGCTTTTAACAGAAGGTCCAGCAGCCTGCCGGCCGCCCCCACAAAGGGAAGCCCCTGCAGTTCCTCCTGCTCTCCCGGGCCTTCGCCCACCAGCATCAAAGGGGCGTTTACGCTGCCCCTGCCCACCACCACGTTGGTCCTGCTGCTGCTAAGGCCGCACCTTTTGCAGTTTAAGCACTCTTTTATAAGTTCGTCCCAGCTTAACATAAGAACCTCACAAGCCTGCCCCGGTTGAAATAAAGGTCAATTTCCCAGCCCCGGCGCAATTTTTGCCATGAAAATATTATAGCACATGTTTTTTGGCATGGTTAATACGCGAACGGACAATAGTCCATCAAAAATTAAAAGGGCCGAGAGCAATGCCCTCGGCTTTATAAAATGGAGGTAATTATTATGAAGTGCTTGAGAGTAACCTCCAGCACTTCCAGTTTATAAGCAAATCCTATTCCTGCCGGCCAATTCCCTGGGCCAACCCCTACAGGCTATTTTACACGGCTGTTTAGCACTTGGCAACATCGCTTTCGTGCCTGAATATCTCGGGCAGCTTCAAAGCGTCATAAAAGCCATGCACATAGCCGTACCTGGTGCACAGAATCATGAGGTTGGCGATAAAATCGTCCAGTTCGATTACCATGCCCTGGTCCTTTTCAGGCAGCAGCTTTCTTATTTTGGCAAGATAGCCGTCAAAGGTCTTTATGGCATCGGCATACTCGTTAAAATTTTCCAAACTCAGGATAATCTCATCCAGTCTCTTACATACCGCTTCCTCTATAAATCCCTTAAAGGTACCTTCAGAATGTCTGCACATCATTAACCTTCAACCCTCCGCCCTGCTATACAGTTTATTGTATTTCCACTTACTCACCAATTGAAATTCCATTCCAAAACTTCCATGTCCATGTTCTCGATTCCCTATGCCCCGTCCTTAAACGCCACAGTGATTCGCCTTCTTTCCCCGGAAATATAGCAGCGCTTTGTCTCCCCTTCAATACCGTGCCTCGACTTTATTCTTTTTTTTCCGCCCTTTTTCTCCAAAAACGCGCAACGGCGTTTCTGTTTAATCCCACAATATGCCGTTTTCCACCCAGTGATGCGTATAAATAAAAACCACATGTTACAGCACTTTCCATTTATTATATTATTCAATACGCATACTGTCAATGGAAACTTTTAAACAATTATTCTCTTTGCATATATATTACGATTATGTGGAAATAACTTTCCAAAAATATTATAATTGTAACTAATAGTTAACGCAAGGGAAATTCCAAAGAAAATCGGGTGACAGGTTAGGTCATTTTTGATCGGAAGATTGTCAAAAACCCTTCCTTTCCGGCCTTACAGCTACTTGAAAAAATTCTCGTCAATGATTTTTTTTGTCTCCTGAGGGTCATAAATGAAATACCAGATGTTTTGCCTGTAGATTGAGTCGCCCGGAAGGGTGAAGGTTTTTATTTCGTCGTACTTCACATTCCTGACCTGGTCAATGTAGCAGCTTACGTCCGAGATGCCGATGTTGGTCTTGACGTGCTCCTTTATGAGCCTGAAGATTTCATCAATTTTATATAAGTATCTTATATTGAGCTTCTGCTTAATTATCTGTTTTATAAACTCCTGCTGAACCTTCATCCTGTCTATGTCGGCATGCCTGTAGCCAGTGCCCGGCCTGTTCCCCTGCCTGTATCTCACGAACTGCTCGGCCTTCCTGCCGTCCAGCAGCTGGAGCCCTTTTCTCAAATGAATATGTAAGTTTTGAGAGTAGTCGTCATAGTGCATGTCAAAGGGGACGTAGACCTCCACCCCGCCCAGAAGATCCACGATTTTCCTGAAGCCCTTAAGGTCCATGGTCACATAGTCGCGAATGGGAAGCCCGGTGATCTCCTCCACCTTGGCAGCCACCAGGGCCTCTCCCCCCCTGGCGTACAGGGAGTTTATCTTTGTGCCCCGGCCGTTATGGATGACCCTTGTATCCCTGGCTATGGACATTATGTTGAGCTTCCCCTGTTCCGGACTGAAATTAAACAGAATTATGGTGTCGGTCCTGGCGTTGTATTCATCCAGTCCCAGCACAAGGGCGTTTACCGGCCTTTTTCCTTCCGAACCGGCGTCGCCGGGCTCCTGCGGCTTTTCCTTCTCACTTTCCCCGGCCATCTCCGTCTGCCTTTCGGGATAGAACCTTTCCCGCGGTTCAAAATCCAGGGACCCGATTGCCCATATGCCTTCAAAAAAAAGCCCGACCATTACAAGAAAACTTGCCGTGATTATTAACCTGTTCCATTTCATGCGGCATCTTTACCCCCGGAAAATCACCCTTAACGGCGCCCCCTTTGCGCCGGCCCAACAAGTTCATCGATTCTATTATTCCTACCCTTCCGTTTTTAAATATGGAAATTGTTGCTTTTGGACAGGTAAGGGCCAGGCTTGGAAACCTCTCAATACTTGGGGAAAGCGTCACTCATATTTCCCTCCGCCTGCCTCTGCCATCCCCTTAATTTTTTAAGAGAAGGCGCCGCCGAAAAATGGGCTCCCCGGGCAGGGGGGAAATCCATAGACTTATTTCAAACAGGGTTGTCACAGTTATGGATGTCCTGGCCTTTTATGGTTGTTTTGGGGACAAGGGTGTAATATAATGTAACTGGCAGGAATCTGCATATTTGCGTAATGTGAAAAGAATTTTAAGCCGGGTATTGCATGGTTTGCGAAACGGCAGGGAGGGGTTTTCCATGGCTGACATCAGTATTAAAAAAATTGAATACAAGGGCTGGAAGAACTGCGTAGAGGTCAGCAACGGCATTGTGGACCTGGTGGCGACAACCGATGTGGGCCCCAGGGTCATACGCTTCGGGTTTGCGGGCGGGAAAAACGAGTTCTGTGAAGTGGCGGAGGACCTGGGCACGGTGGGGGGAGACCAGTGGAAGATGTACGGCGGCCACAGGCTGTGGCACAGTCCTGAAATCATGCCCCGCACATATTTCCCGGATAACGGGAAGGTGGCCTGGAGGAGAAGGAAGAACGGAATAGTCCTAGATCAGCCTGTAGAAAGCACCACGGGAATAAAAAAGGACATTGAAATCACCATGTCCCCCGACGAGGCAAAAGTCACCCTGGTACACAGGCTTACCAACATGGGGGCCTGGGCCGTTGAACTGGCCGCGTGGCCCATCACGGTGATGGCTCCCGGCGGCAGGGAGATCATCCCCCAGGTCAAGGTGGACACGGGTCTTTTGC
>JAKOSZ010000032.1 GCA_029776555.1 Bacillota bacterium
CATACCTCACAAAGAGGCCTGTGAAGGTCAAGCTGACCCGGCAGGAGAGCATCAATGTCCATCCCAAGAGGCATGCCATGGAGATTTATATGAAGGTTGCCTGCGATGAAAAGGGCAAGCTGCTGGGGATGAAAGCCAGGATCATTTCCGATACCGGGGCTTATGCCTCCCTTGGCGGCCCGGTGCTGCAAAGGGCCTGCACCCATGCGGCCGGTCCCTACAATTATCAGAATATCGACATCGTGGGAGAAGCCTATTATACCAACAATCCGCCTGCAGGGGCCTTCAGGGGCTTTGGGGTTTCCCAGTCCTGCTTTGCCATGGAATGCGCCCTCAATGAGCTGGCGGAGATGGTCGGCATCAGCCCCTGGGAGATTCGGTATATCAATGCCATCCGGCCGGGGCAGGTCCTGCCCAACGGGCAGATCGCCGATGAGGGAACGGCCCTGGTGGAGACCCTGGAAGCCGTAAAGGAGATCTATGAAGAAGCCTCCAGGGATGAAAACAAATACGTGGGAATCGCCTGTGCAATGAAAAATACCGGCCTTGGAGTGGGAGTTCCGGATATAGGCCGGTGTAATCTGAAGGTGGAAGGCGGAATTGTCAAGATCCAATCAAGCGCCGCCGATATGGGGCAGGGCATCCAGGGCGTTTTGAAGCAAGTTGTATGCGAGGTCACCGGCCTTTTGTCCAATCGGGTCTTTGTAGAAATGCCGGATACGAAATATACGCCAAACTCCGGTACCACGACTGCCTCAAGGCAGACGGTCTTTGCGGGGGAGGCGGCAAGGCTGGCTGCGTTGAAGCTCAAAGAAGCCCTAAAGACCAAGAGCCTTGAAGAGCTGGAGGGGGAGGAATTTAAGGGCGAATATTCCTTTGTGTCGGATCCCATGGGCTCCGATAAGCCGAACCCGGTAAGCCATGTGGCCTACAGCTATGCCACCCAGGTGGTCATCCTCAACAAGGAGGGGATCGTGGAAAAGGTGCTGGCAGCCCATGATGTAGGTCGGGCCATCAATCCCACGGCGGTCACGGGACAGATTGAAGGCGGCGTCGTCATGAGCCTGGGCTATGCCTTGACCGAGGATTTTCCCCTAAAGGACGGGGTCCCCCAGGCGAAGTTCGGCACCCTGGGGCTTTTCCGGGCCACTGAGGCTCCGGAGATAGAGTGCATTCTGGTGGAAAAGAACCCGCCGGATTTGGCCTTCGGTGCAAAGGGCATAGGAGAGATTGCTTCCATCCCCTGCGCTCCGGCCGTGCAGAATGCGTACTTCAAAAAGGACGGCAAGTTCAGGGTAAGGCTGCCTTTGGAGGATACGGCCTACCGGAAGTGAAATGAGGATCAGCGCCATTGTTTTGGCTTCGGGCCTGTCCCGGAGGATGGGGACGGACAAGCTTCATATGAAGATAAAAGGCCGGAACCTGTATGAATATATTCTTACTACCCTGTGCCGGGTCCCCTTTTATGAAAGGATCGTGGTGGCAAAGGATGAGGACATCTTAAGCAGGGCGGAAAGCCTGGGCTTTTTGGCAGTTAGAAACACCAAGTTTTACCTGGGCAAAAGCGAATCCATCAAGGCCGGCCTGAGGAGCGCCAAAGAAACCGACGGCTTCATGTTCTTCGTCGCCGACCAGCCCTTTCTCCATGTGGAAACCATCCGTAAGCTTTGCAGGGCCTTTTGCGAAAACCCGTCCCGAATCATTCAGCCTGCCTACAATGGGATACCGGGAAATCCCGTGATCTTCCCGGCTGTCTTTTTGCCCCAGCTCATGGATCTCAACGGGGACCGGGGAGGGAAGGCAGTCTTAGAGAAAAATAAGGGAAAAGTGATAAGGGTGGATATTCCCTCTGATTTGGAATCCGTGGATATAGATACAATGGAGGATTATGAGAGGGCCAGGCATATTGGGCCCCCTGGTGCAATAGAATGAAGTAGACCCAAAACCACCGACCTTTCTGGTGGTTTTAAACTATTCCGGATAGGATCGAAAAGGCAAAGGGG
>JAKOSZ010000369.1 GCA_029776555.1 Bacillota bacterium
TTGTCTTCTTTAATCGCTTGATCCAAGTTTATTAGATATGCTCGCGTCATTTCCTTTGTAAACTGCTCAGATTTTTGTTTCATATTTTCCGCAATCTCATTTATACTTTTTACTTCCTCCCCCTTGAAAAAATTCACCACTTCGTTAATGAAATTTCCGCAAATCTGAAGTATAATATTAATGTCCATAATGAGAGACCTCTTTTTTGGTGTTTTCGGTTAACTTATATTTTACCAAAAAGGATGGTCTCTTTCTTTTGTGAATCCTATAAAAATTTTACGCTATGATACTCGGCTGTCCTTTCAAATGGTACGAGTTTCATCTCGGGGTCATCATACTTGCAAACTATGCACATTTCATTGGTTGGATCAACATACCCGCTCAGATATACAAGTAAACTGTTATAAGGTTTAACAAAATAAATACTGTCTGACGGAACTAGTTCAGGCATATTTTTCTTGATTAAGGCCAGCAGCCTGCCGTAATCCTCCAAATTCCTTATCTCAGTCACGCCTAGTTCCTTTGCCACGTCACTCCGTACCATCACGCAGTACCTGCTCATCCCCCGCATGTGCGGGGGAATACCATATATCCTGCCGTTATACGTGACCAGCTCCAGCTCGGTTTCAGTGAGCTTGGCGTAGTAGTTTGGCGCATACTGGGGCAGAAGATCGGTAATGTCCATGAGTAACCCGTTTTCTGCCAGTCTTACGAAATTGCCTGCCGTGTTTATCGCATCACATTCCTCTAATAACTCCACGGCCTTTTCGTAGGATATTTTTCTTCCCATCATGGCTTCGGTTTTGTTTTGTGAAATTTTGCAGCTGATTTTAAACCTATACCCGTCCTTCGTTACCGCTTGAATATGGCTAAATATCTCTTTATACCTGCCGTAAGTATCAAATCGCAGCCCCAGTTTAAATTCCCTGTCCTCCCGTTTAAATATCTCCTTTTCCTCCTCAGTCAGTGTTGTTTGATTTTCTTCTTCAGACAGTGCTGATTGCTTACTTTTCTTTTCAAAAACGTCAGAGCAGGAGCTGAGTACACCGGCAGCGATAATAACAGTACATATAAGGCAGATAAGCTTTTTGCTCCATCCAGGCAAGGCGTTCTCCTCCTTTCCGTGTCTAATTACCCTCCTGGGTCTCTCTCCACTTGTCCAGTTTCTCCTGCATGGCCCGCACCAGTTCATAAGTCCCCGCATCCCTCAACTGCTGCCTGAATTCGTCTATGTCCACGTCATATAAACTATCTAACATCTCTTTGCATAAATCCGCTCTTTTATGCCATATCTCCATGGGCAGCAAGTTTTCGTCCATATAAAACCCGGCGTGGGGGCAGGGTATCTCTTCAAGCTTGGACACTTCCCTGTAAAATTCCAGGAGGTTTTGGGGGTTCGTTACAAACTGCCTCACGTAATTTATATTTGTAAAGCATATGTTCCCTTCATACTCCGCCCCTGTTTTTTTCCGGAGCTTCCCGCTTTTTTCGTCCACCGTGTAATTCCTGCCCTCAATTCCGTACATGAACATGTCGTAGTTGGCCTGGTCCGAATGCACCCACTCCACAAACTTAAGCACATTTATGGCGTTGGATGAATTCTTCGGTATAACCAGTATTTTCTCTGTATCGGGGGTCAATACGCTTGGCCTCTCTGGGTATAAAGGGAATATGCACCAGTCAGGACCGCTGCCATAGAAATCTTCTAATAACGCTATGTGGTCAACTTTTTCGATGTATGAGGCAAAGTTCCTGATGTTGGAACTTAATCCTCCGTCGCTATTAACAATGTACCCTTCCTCCCTCCATCTTTTGAGCATGTTCATGATTTAAACAAACTCCGGGGTTTCTTCCCAGGGAATGAGCTTCATTTCCGGATCTCCAACTTTGTACACTATCATGGACGTATCATCAAGACTGACATAACCCGAGATTTCGTACCATTTTTTCTCAATTCCAGGATAAAACATGGGCACATAGTCTGGCTCGTTCTCCTTAACTATTCTCAAAAAATCCTCCAGTTCCTGGAAATTGCTAAGGCTTTTAATATTGTACTTGTCAACAAGGCTTTTTCTCGCCACCACACAGTATCTGGACCTGCCCGGCCAATGAGCGGGTATGCCCATTATCCTGCCGTTGTACGTCACGCTCTCAAGGTCTGATTCACTGAGCATTTTGAAGTAGTTTGGCGCATACTGGGGAAGCAGGTTTGTTAAGTCCATGATGAGACCGTTGCTGGCCAGGTAATAAAATGAACCTCCTGTCTCTACCGCGTCCAAATCCCCGCTTTCAATTTTTTGTACAATGCCGCAGTACTCAATAGGATTTGAAATACGCCACACAGTATAAATTCTATTCAAATACTGGGTAAAGCTTAGTTTAAATTTCAATGAACTGCTGGTCACCAGTTCTATTTCCCTGAATACTTCTTTTATGATGGACGGATTACCTTTCATATACCGGAAGGCGAACCTGATGCTTTTGGGTTGGGTATCGATCAAATCTTCCTGCCTGATACTTTCAACTTTTTTAATTTCACCTGTTCCATTGCATCCGGTTAGTAGTAAAAGGGCAGAAAGAAGCAAAAGCGGAGCTTTTCGGATACATACCCTCATGGAAGACACCCCGGTTAAGCTAAAGTGTCTGTACTTATGAATATTTTATATTATAAGCTTCACCCAGAAAAGGATACTTTTTCAAGGAAATTGGTTACTTTTTTTCGGCTGAGTCAAAAAAGAACCGGCAGACTGTGCAAAAACAGTCTGACGTACCCCGTGACTCACGGGAAAGTTCTAGACTCCGGCTGTTTGCATCTGTACCGCAAGGGCGCCGACCCTGGGCTTTCGCGCCACCAGTGCCGCATTCAGCACCTGGCAGACGTCCTCCACGGGTATGACCTCCATGTCCAGGTCTTCAAAGATCTCCTGCCAGTTTTCTTTGGGTATCAGCATCTTCTTTACCCCTGCACGCCTGGCCGCTTCCACCTTGGCCACCACGCCCCCTACCGGTTTCACCTTTCCCCTTATGGATATCTCTCCGGTCATGGCTATATCCCCCGGTATGGGGATTTCCTTTATGGCGGAATAGATGGCAGTAAGCATGGCTATACCGGCCGAAGGCCCGTCTATGGGCATGCCTCCGGGGAAGTTCATGTGTATGTCGTAATCCCTGCAGTCTATGTCAAAGAACTTCCTCAATACCGTCAGCACGTTTTCCACCGAAGCCCTGGCGGAGCTTGTGCGCTTAAGCTTCTGACCCCTCCCGTCCACCTCCTCTTCTTCCACAATTCCCGTTATTTTAATTGTGCCCTTCCCTTTCTCCACCTTAATGGCCGACACCTCTATGTCAATCAAGGTTCCTACGCAGTTCCCGAAAACGGCTACGCCGTTTATGCAGCCCACCTGGCCCCCGGAGCATATTTTTTTGTCCAGGCGGGGGCTGTAGTGGCCAAACTCTATCACCCATTCAATGTCCTTCCTGGTAATATAATTCCGGCCGTCCACCAGGGCTATGCCGCCGGCCATCTGGACAATGTTCACCGCGTCCCTGCCGTTCTGGGAATACTTTGCCACCAGTTCCCTGCTGCCTTCCTCAAGGGTAAACCCGCCCCTGGCAGCCGCATTCCCGGCTATTTCCGCCATCTCTTCCGTAGTCAGGGGCCTGAAAAACACCTCGGTGCACCTGGACCTGATGGCGGGCGGGATCTCCTCCGGGGTCCTTGTGGTGGCTCCTACAAGCCTGAAGTCCGCCGGCAGGCCTTTCTGGAAGATGTCGTGTATGTGAAGGGGAATGTTGCTGTCTTCCGAGCTGTAGTAGGCGCTTTCAAAAAAGACCTTCCTGTCTTCCAGCACTTTCAGCAGCTTGTTTATCTGGGTGGGATGGAGTTCCCCTATCTCGTCTATAAACAAAACCCCGCCGTGGGCCTTTGTCACCGCCCCGGGCTTCGGCTGGGGAATGCCGGCGATGCCGTATGCCCCGGCCCCCTGGTATATGGGATCGTGGATGGAACCCATCAGCGGGTCCGCAATGCCCCTCTCGTCAAACCTTAAGGTGGTGGCGTCAATCTCCACAAACTTGGCGTCCTTCTTAAAGGGTGAGATGGGAGACTGTTTTGCCTCCTCCAGCACCACCCTTGCCGCAGCCGTCTTCCCCACCCCGGGCGGGCCGTAGATAATCACGTGCTGGGGGGTTGGGCCGCACAGGGCAGCCCTCAAAGCCTTAATCCCCTGCTCCTGCCCCACTATTTCCTCCAGGGTTTTGGGCCTGGTCTTTTCGGACAAAGGCTCGGTAAGCTTAATTTCCCTCAGTTTCTTAAGCTTCTCCAGTTCCTTCCTGGATTCTCTGTCAATAACCGACTTATTCCCCTGCTGGGATTTCAAGAGGTTTAAAAAATACAGCCCTATTACTATGGAAAAGAAAAACTGTATGATGAACAGTATATTTACAAACACCGGATATTCCTCCCCAGGTAGTGCCACGACGTATAAAATCATACTGCTTTAGTATCATCTTTCATAATAATATTATTGACTCTGTCTTCATTTTTATCCTGAGGAGTTTGCCAGGAATTTTTTGTTTAACGAACCAGGGGGACGGTTCTAACCAGGGGGACGGTTCTTGTGGTTATGGTTCAAACCATAACCACAAGAACCGTCCCCCTGGTTTAGGTTACTCTAATTAACTAGGAAACCGATTCCCTCTTAACCCGCTGCCTTTTGCTGGCAGGCTTTTTTGCGCTCTTCTTGTTTTCGTTGATGATAACGGCGGGCGGCTTCCTGTTCAGTATGGTCTCCTTAGTGATAATGCACTTCTCGATATTGTTGGTGGAGGGTATCTCAAACATCACGTCCAGCATGATTTCCTCCAGGATGGCCCTTAAACCCCTTGCCCCTGTATTCCTCTCAATGGCCTTGTCGCAAATGGCGTCAAGGGCGGCATCCTCAAACTCCAGGATTACGTCGTCAATCTCAAACAGCTTCTGGTATTGTTTTACCAGCGCGTTCCTGGGCTCGGTGAGTATCTGCTTTAACGCCGCCTTGTCAAGGCCGTGGAGGGTCACTATTATGGGAAGCCTGCCCACAAACTCGGGTATCATGCCGAACCTGAGCAGGTCCTGGGGGAGTATATGGCTTAAAATCTCCCCTATGTCCCTCTCCCTGGCGCCTTCTATTTTCGCCCCAAAGCCTATGGACTTCCTGCCTATCCTGTTCTGTATAATCCTGTCGATCCCTTCAAAAGCCCCTCCGCATATAAAGAGGATGTTGGTGGTGTCTATCTGTATGAACTCGTAGTGGGGGTGCTTCCTTCCCCCCTGGGGAGGCACCGAGGCTATGGTGCCCTCCAGTATCTTTAAAAGGGCCTGCTGCACCCCTTCCCCGCTCACGTCACGGGTAATGGAGGGGTTTTCCGACTTGCGGGCGATCTTGTCGATCTCGTCTATATAAATAATCCCTTTTTCCGCCCTCTCGATGTCATAGTCCGCCGCCTGGATGAGCTTTAAGAGTATGTTCTCAACGTCTTCCCCGACGTAACCCGCTTCGGTCAGGGAAGTGGCGTCGGCAATGGTAAAGGGCACATTCAGCACCTTGGCCAGGGTCTGGGCCAGGAGCGTCTTCCCGGTCCCGGTGGGGCCCAGCATTATTATGTTGCTCTTCTGGAGTTCAACATCATTGGTCCTTATATCCGCGTTTATCCTCTTGTAATGGTTGTACACGGCCACAGAAAGGGACTTTTTGGCCGCCTCCTGGCCTATGACATACTGATCCAGCACCGCTTTTATTTCCTTGGGCTTGGGTACGTCATTGAGTTCAGCGTCGGCCCTTGAGTCTTCAAACTCTTCTTCTATTATTTCAGAGCAAAGCTCAATGCATTCATCGCAGATATAGACCCCGGGGCCGGCAACCAAACGCTTTACCAGCTCCTGGGTTTTCCCGCAGAATGAACACTTGAGCTGTTTTTTCTCGTCATATTTGGACATATATACACCTCATCTATTTCCTTCTGATCATTACGTCATCGATCAGGCCGTAAGCTTTTGCATCTTCCGCCGACATAAAGAAATCCCTCTCGGTGTCCCTTTCTATCCTCTCGAGAGGCTGGCCGGTGAGCTCGCTCAATATCCTGTTGATCCGGTTTTTAATCTTTATTATCTGCTCCGCATGTATCTTTATGTCCGTAGCCTGCCCCCTGGCTCCGCCAATGGGCTGATGGATCATTATTTCGGCGTTGGGCAGGGCGAACCTCTTCCCTTTGGCCCCCGCCGCCAGGAGAAAAGCCCCCATGCTTGCGGCCATTCCTATACAGATTGTGGACACATCGGGCTTGATATACTGCATGGTGTCGAAAATGGCAAAACCCGCTGTCACAGACCCTCCCGGGCTGTTTATATAGAAATATATGTCCTTGTCCGGGTCCTCCCGCTCAAGGTAAAGCATCTGGGCCACCACGAGGCTTGCGGTTACGTCATTGACCTCGTCGCTTAAGACTATGATCCTCTCCTTAAGCAGCATGGAAAAAATATCGTAAGATCGCTCCCCACGATTCGTCTGCTCAATTACTATCGGTACAAGGCTCATATCCAATCCCCCTTTTTCTCGGCGTCCCCATTATTTTTCCCCATATCTTGAACAAATTAAACGCCCTCAGGTAATTTTCGCGCTCTGGACCAGCAATTTAACGGTCTTATCCCTGATAACCCTTCTCTTAATATATTCTATATCATCCTGGCTTAAATGTTTCTTAATCTCCTGCTCGTCTTGCTTGTATCTTTCAGCCATCTTCCTGATTTCTTCTTCCAGTTCCTCATCGCTGCAGACAATGTCCTCAACCTTGCTGATCTTCTCCAGCACAAGCATGGTCTTGACCTCTGCCTCCGCCCTTTCGGCGAACTGCTTCCTCAAGGTCTCAAGGTCCGTATTCACAAGCTGAAGGTATCTCTGGAGGGAAAGGCCCTGGTATTGCAGATTCATCTCCAGGTCAAAGATGTGGCTGTCTATCTGCTTCTCTATCATTACCGGAGGTATGTCCACGCTGGCCCTGTTTACCACCTGTTCAATTACGTCCTGCTCCAGCCTTCTCTCGGCTTCATTCTGAGCCGCCTCGGTAAGCCTTTTCCTTATGTCCTCCCTGAATTCCGCCAGGGTCTCAAACTCACTGACATCCTTGGCAAACTCATCGTCCACCGCCGGCAGTTCCTTTACCTTTATGGCTTTTATCTTTGTCTTAAATAAAGCAGGCTTGCCGGCAAGCTGGGAGACGGAATAGTCTTCGGGAAAGGTCACGTTCACATCCACTTCGTCCCCGGTTTTCGCGCCTATAAGCTGGTCTTCAAAGCCCGGTATGAACGTCCCTGAACCGATGTGAAGCTCATAGCCCGTTCCAGTCCCGCCTTCAAAGGACTGGCTGTCTATGAAGCCCTGGAAATCTATGGTCACCGTATCTCCCGACTGCACGCCCCTGTCCTCTACGGCAATCATGCGGGCGTTCCTCTCGGCTATGGCGTTGAGTTCCCGTTCCACGTCCTCATCGGTTATGACCACATCGGTTTTTTTCACTTCCACGCCTTTGTATTCCCCCAGGTCCACTTCCGGCTTTACTGTCACTTTTGCGGTAAACACCATGGGCTTGCCCGAACCAATCTGTTTTATGTCAATCTCCGGCCTGTCCACCGGCTGCAGCCCGTGCTCCTCCACGGCACTTTCATAGGCCTCAGGGCAAATTATGTTTATGGCGTCCTCATAGAGCACCTGCTCCCCGTAATACCTCTCGACAATTTTCCTGGGGACTTTCCCTTTTCTGAAACCCGGGACAGAATACTTCTTAACGTTCTTAAAATAGGACTTCTGCAAACCTTCTTCAAATTTCTCGCTGTCCACCTCTATTTCAAGCATAACTACATTTTTTTCTATCCTTTCCAGCTTTGCACCCATCCGTTTATACCTCCCATTGCTATTGCGGCCGCCATCCGGTGTGTGAATCCAATAAACCAGGGCTTACAACCGTCTTTCTATTACTTCTAACTGACCAATATATTATAGCATAAGATTTTTGTCAACTCCAATAAGAAGTTGGGATGTCTCCCAGGGCCCCTTCCCTAGCGGGAAGGAGTGTTTTCGCTCCCGCCGCGCAAAAACTACACCAGCTTAAGGGGCTGAAATTCCAAAAAATCCGCCGAAACAAGGGTAAATTCGATTCCCTTTATCCTGCCTTCCACCACCCGGCTCTCCGCCCCCCTGTGAAGGTGGCCGTAAATGCACTTGGAAACGCCGTAGCTTGCCATTATGTCCACAAAGCCGGAAGGCTCTCTCCTGTCGTTAAAGGGCGGAAAATGCATGGCGACTACAATCCCGGCGCTGTCTGTTTTGACGGCGGCTTTGAGGGATAGTTCCAGGCGGCCCAGTTCCCTTAAGTAGATTTTATGGTCTTCGGCGCTGAAATCCTCTTCTCCCGGACATTTCCACCCTCTTGTCCCGCACAGGGCCGTATTTCCCAGCAAAAAGCAGTTATTGTGCAAAAATCTTATGGTCTTAAGGTCCTTTTCATTAAGGAACCTCTGCATTTTACTCAGGGTAGACCACCAGTAGTCGTGATTCCCCTTCAGTATGATCTTGGAGCCCGGCAGGGCATCTATGTACCGAAAGTCCTCCAGGGCGTCTTCCAGGTATGTGGCCCAGGAAATGTCCCCCGGTATTATTACCGTGTCGCCCTCCCCCACAGTCCGGCACCAGGCGGTGCGGAGCCTTTCCATGTAACCCTCCCAGGAGGGGCCGAAGACATCCATTGGTTTTTTAACGCTTACAGCCAGGTGAAGGTCTGAAATAGCATATACACACATTTAAATTATCCCCCGGTATCTTAATTCAACTGCCCCAAAAGCCCGGTCAGTCAACGCGCTTTTCCCTGAAAAAAGCGTAGATCTTCTCCGCCATTGGTCGGCTAATCCCCTTGACGGCAGCCAGCTGGTCAACTTCCGCCTCCTTTATCTTCTGCACCGAGCCAAAGTGCTTCAAAAGGGCCTTTTTCCTTTCAGGGCCTATGCCGCTTATCTCGTCCAGGACCGAAAGGGTATACCTTTTGCTCCTGAGCTTCCGGTTGTATTCCAGGGCGAACCTGTGGGCTTCATCCTGTATGGCGGACACCAGGCGGAGCACCGGCATGTTACCGGTAATATCCACTTCACCGCCGGGTAAAACCAGCCCCCGGGTTCGGTGCCTGTCGTCCTTGACCATGCCGGCAACGGGAATATAGACCCCCATCTCTTCCATTACTGCTTTGGCGGCGTTAACATGGCCCAAGCCCCCGTCTACCAGCAGCAGGTCCGGCAGCCTCCCAAACTTCTCGCCTGCCCCTTCGGCGCTCATGCCTTCTCCATCTTCGCCTGACAGCCGGCGCTTTAAGCTCCTGTACAGGACCTCCTGCATGCTGCCGTAGTCATTCAGGACAGTCTGCCCCTTTACCCTGAACCGGCGGTAATCGCTGCGGCAGGGAAGCCCGTCCTCAAACACCACCATGGAGGCCGTTATCTCGCTGGCGCCGGTGTTGGATATGTCGTAAGCCTCAATCCTCTCCGGAAGGTCTTTAAGCCCCAGGACTTCCTTTAGGCCTTCCATGGCTTTCGTCCTCTCCGAATCCTCTTTTAAGGCCTTCTCCCGGAAGTTCTTCAGGGCAATGCGGGCGTTTTCCTTTGCCATGTCCAGCAGTTTGCGCTTTTCACCCCTCAAGGGCACGATGATACGCACCCTGGAGCCCCTTTTGCACCCCAGCCAGTCTTCCAGGGCCGCCGCCTCCTCCAGCTCCGCCTCTAAAAGAATCTCCCGGGGCACATAGGAAGACAGGGAGTAAAACTGCTTTAAAAAGGAGGAGAGCAGTTCCTTATCCTCCGCCTGTCCTGCGTCTTTAAAGGTAAAGTGTTTGCTGCCCATGAGCTTTCCGCTTCTCACAAAGAAGACCTGTACGCAGGCATCCGTCCCTTCCCTGGCGACTCCCATGAGGTCCTGTTCCGCCATCTTGTGGGAGACCACTTTCTGCTTCTCCGCAATGAGCTTAATGCTGTTTATTTTATCCCTTAGACCGGCGGCCTTTTCAAACTCCAGGTTTTCAACCGCTTCGGCCATTTTTTTCTCCAGGCTCCGTATCACGTCTTCCTGTTTCCCCTCCAGGAAACTGCACACCTCTTCCATGAGGGCCCTGTATTCCTCCTTGTTCACATTGCCCCGGCATGGCCCCCGGCACTGGTATATATGGTAGTAGAGGCAGGGCTTGCCCTTGCCCGCCTCCGCCGGCAGGGATTTGCCGCAGCTCCTCACGGGGAAGAGTTTCCTGATAAGGTCCAGGGTCTCCCGGACCGCGGCGGCGCTGGTGTAGGGCCCAAAATACCTGGCCCCGTCTTTTTCCACCCTCCGGGTCATCATCACCCTGGGGTATTCCTCATTCATGGTAACCTTTATGGAAGGATAGCTCTTGTCGTCTTTTAACAGTATGTTGTACCTGGGCCTGTGTTTCTTAATGAGATTGCACTCAAGGATTAAGGCCTCCTGTTCCGTGTCGGTTACGATGTATTCAAACTCCTTTGTCCTGGCTACCAGGGCCTTTGTCTTCTCATTCTGGTCCGCCGACGCCTGGAAGTATTGCCGGACCCGGTTTTTAAGCGAGGCAGCCTTGCCCACGTAAATCACTCTGCCGCCGCTGTCCTTCATTATGTAAACGCCCGGCCTATCGGGCAGCCTTTTCAGTTCATCCTGGATATCAAACAAGGGTACTCATACCTCCCCCCTGGCCCATTGGCCGCAGACTTTCCCCACCCTTTTACTTCTGCTGCCAGTTTAGCGGCGGCTCCCGGTATTCCAGGAACTTCACCGTGACGTATTCATCGCTTACAAAAACCCTTATCATCACAGGATACTGCCTGTTGTTCCTGAATTTAAGATCCATGGACCCGTATACCACCGAGGCATCCATCCCCCTGGGCACGTAGGTGACTTTCCTGCTGTGTTCGTGCCTCTCGGTGACTTCCATTCCTGCGTCCAGCACGGCGTTATAGATGGTGGTGGCAACCTGGCACACGCCGCCTCCGAACTCGTAGGCCTTTTTTGCGCCGTCTTCGGTCTTTATGAACATGGGGGCCTTCTCATATCCCATGGAACTGCTCCTCACACCGACAGTCCCGTTAAAGGAAAACTCTTCCCCCGGCCTCACTTTCTCAAAATCCACCATCTCTGAGGCAATCCTGATGTTGTTAACCCTCCCCTCCGACTTGTCCACCAGCCTGGTGGAAAAGCTCCCGATTTCAACAACGCTTTTTTCCAGCATGTCGGCAGTGACAGAGGGCCTTATTTCCTCCACAACAAGGCTGACCTGTTCCCCCTCTGCCGAGTTCAAGACCAGTTACAGCGTCGCCTCTACATTTACCTTTTTACCCCACTTTTCCCTCATGGAAAAA
>JAKOSZ010000370.1 GCA_029776555.1 Bacillota bacterium
ACCTTTCGGGGCGCAGTATTACAGGGCGCCGACTCCTTCAAGGGATGACTGGGAGAGGGATCTTAAAAATATCAGGGAGCTGGGTTTCAACACCATCAAGATCTGGGCCCAGTGGAGATGGAACAACCCTGCCAGGGACCGCTATGATTTCACTGACATCGACAAGTTGATGGAACTGGCCTACAGGTACGGGCTGAAAGTTATAATCAATACGATTTTTGACGTGGCACCCGCCTGGTTCTGCAGGATGTACCCGGATTCAGTGATGATTACCAACTCGGGTCGAAGGGTTGAGTACCAAACGGTGAGCTGCAGGCAGATCGGAGGGGCCCCGGGACCCTGCTACCACCACGAGGAGGGCAGGAAGTACCGCCTCCTTTTCCTCGAAGAGCTTGTAAAGCGTTACAGGGAGCATCCGGCCCTTTATGTCTGGGACCTGTGGAATGAACCGGAGCTCACGTGCAATATATTCCGAAGGCCCGTGCTGGATGACCTGGTATGCTATTGCAGGAATTCTGAAGAAGAGTTCATCAAGTGGCTTAAGGACAAGTACGGCTGCATTGATGAACTAAACAGGAGATGGCACAGGAACTACAACTCCTGGGACGAGGTGGAGCTTCCAAGGGCCAGGGAAGTTTTCAAAGACATGATTGACTGGAGATGCTTTTTCATTGATACCCTCGTAAATGAACTTAAGTACCGGGTAGAGCTTGTAAAAAAGCACGACCAGGTCCACCCTGTGATGGTGCACACGGTACCCATGCCCTATTTCAACCAGGTCACCTGCTGCAGCGACGAATACCGGATGGCAAGGCTCTGCGACATGTTCGGGAACAGCATAGGGAGCCATCCCTTTTCGGCAAGCATCTCCATGTCGGCAGCGAAGGGGAAAACCGTTATCAACTCGGAAATTCATGCCCTGGGCGGGAACACTTATGAGAGGCCTTCCATACCTTCATTTAAAGACATGAAGAAGCACATCCTCGTACCACTGGCGAGGGGTATTAAGGGTTTTCTCTTCTGGCAGTACCGCTGTGAAACCCTGGGACTGGAAGCACCGGCATGGGGCCTTACGGATTTGAAGGGTGAGAAGACAGAATGGCTTGAATATGCAGTTCAGATCAACAACATGCTCCAGCAGAATGCCGGGCTTATATCCGGACTGAAACCTCTCCCCTCCAGGGTAGCTGTTGTCAACAGCACCAGGAATCAAATATTCGACTGGTGCGCTTCGGGCGGCATTGATAAGCATTACCATTCGGTTTACGGGGCCTTTATGGCTTTGTACCGCGGCGGCTATAACGTTGACATAATTAGCTGCGAACAGGTTCTTGACGGTGTCCTGGAAGACTATAAAGTGATTTACTACCCATTCCCGTATTACCTGGAAAAGGGTGTGGCAGAAAAGCTGAAGCAGTGGGTTAGGGCTGGCGGGTTGCTTATCAGCGAAGCCTTTTTCGGGGGCATCACGGATGATACCGGCCTTCATTCTACAGAGATTCCCTCCTGCGGCTTCAGCAAGGTGTTTGGCGTAACGGAGGGCCTGGTAACCTCGGGCAACGTTTCCTATGATTCGTATTCTTCTGAAAGCCGGCAGGATGATACGGGCTTGTATGTACCCCTTTTCATGGAAAAGGATTTCGGAAACGTGAAAAAAGGGCAAAAGGTGCTGGCGTATTACTACAGGGAAGAGCTTAAGGCTGACAATGCCGAGGTCCTGGCGAGATTCAATGACGGAAAGGCGGCTGTTACCTGCTCCGCTTACGGGGCGGGAAAGGCCGTAATGATAGGAAGCCTCTTGGGCTATGCCTATTCTAAAAACGGGGCTTCGGAAGCCGGCTTGCTTATAAACAGCCTGGTCAGCCTGTCAGGCGTGGTCCCTTATATTGAGACCGACAACAGTGAAGTGAGGGCGGATATACTTTCCGGCAGGGATGGAGAGTTTGTAATTGTTGTTGATAATGACGGCCATTACAGCGGGAAGGTTAAGTTTACGATAAACGTTGAAACCGGCAGCAGGGATAAGCTTACCAGCTTATTGACCGGGGAGAGCACGCCGCTTTACACGGAAGATGGAAAAACGACCTTTGAACTCATGATAGACAGCCGTGACTCGGATATTTTCAGGTTATGTTAGGGAAGATGGGGTAATGGCCATGGACATACTTGGACAGATCAGGGATCCCGAAAATGAATACAGGCCTATGAATTACTGGGGCTGGCTTGAAAACATCAAGCCCGACGAGGTGCGCCGCCAGGTAAGGGAGATGCACAGGGCCGGCCTTGGAGGCTATGTCATGCATGCCCGGGGAGGGCTTGAAATTCCCTATATGGGAGAGGAATGGCTGGCCTCGGTATCCGCCATGATCGATGCCGGGAAGGAGCTGGGCATGCTGTCGGTTGTGGATGATGAAGACGGATGGCCCAGCGGCTTTGGGGCAGGCGAGGTAACGGCGGGAGGTAAAGATTACTGGCTCAAGTGGCTTGAATTTGAGCGCGTAACCGTGGATAAGCTCAAACTGTCCGAAAATACAGTAGGGGTCTACCTATACCAGGACAACGTCTTTCACAGGGTACGGGACATGTCAGAGGTTACCGACCCTTCCCGGGAAGTGCTGTACGTATACTACCGGTGCAACAGGTATTATGTTGACAACCTGGATCCCAGGGTTGTCAGGAAGTTCATTGAAGCGAGCTATGAAAAATACCGTTCCAGGTTCAGGGAAGAGTTCGGAAAAGGCATATGGGGCATATTTTCCGATGAACCTCAGCTGGCAAGGCAGTACATACCCTGGTCCTTGATACTGCCGTCAGAGTTTGAGAAGAGAAACGGCTATGACCTCCTGGATGAACTCCCGGCCCTCTTCTTCCCCCTGGAAAACAGCGGCAAGCTGCGCTATGATTTCTGGCAAACGGTCAACCGGCTGTTCGAAGAGTCATACAGCAAACAGATCGGGGAATGGTGCGGCCGCAATAAGATGGTTTTCACCGGCCATACGGTTTACGAAGACTGGCTTGGCACACAGCTCCTGGGGTCTGCCGGGACCATGACCTTTTATGCCCACATGCAGGTGCCCGGCATAGACTGGCTCTGCAGAACCGCTGTTTCCAATGTGGCGGCCAAACAGGTGTCATCGGTTGCCGAACAGCTGGGCAAGAAAAGAGTGCTTTCAGAGATGTTCGGCTGTTCGGGCTGGGACATTTCCTTTGAGGAAATGAAATGGATAGGCGAAAAGCATTATGTCCTTGGTATAAACCTGATGCTGCAGCACCTGGGCCTGTATTCCCTGAAAGGCGCCAGGAAGCGGGAATATCCTGCCTCGCTGTTTTACCAGCAGCCCTGGTGGGATGACTTTAAAAGCTTCAACGATTATTTCGGCAGACTCAGTAAGATAATGGCTGAAAGCTCCGGCGTGGTTGAGCTGCTGATGCTGCATCCCATGAAAAGCGCCTGGATAGCTTTTGACGGACAGGATTATGAGAAGGCGGGGTGGACCGAGCACTGGAGGATTGAAGGGGCCCTGATGGATGGCTCCGAGTGTTTTAAGAGGATAAAACAGCTTGACGCTTCCTTCAAATATCTTACCGACTGCCTCCTGGAGCTGAATTATGACTTTCACTACGGTGATGAGGAACTGCTGAAAAGGTACGGGAAAGTTGAGCATGGCAGGCTTAAGGTTGGTAACTGCATGTACAGCGTTGTTATCCTTCCTCCCTCCATTTCCATTGACAGGAGTACATTAAGGCTGCTGACCGAATTCCTGGACAAGGGAGGGAAGGTTATCTCCGCAGGAGATTTCCCCGGGCTTGTGGAGGGCGAGCGCACCGATGAGGCCGCTGGCCTGAAAGACCGGGTTATTTCAATTGAGAATAAGAAGGATAGGCTTAAAAAAGCCTTGTCCGGCATCCTTGCGCCCCCTGTCCGGGTGGAGTTAAGTTCCGGTGAGGAAAACAGGGACATATACTGCTGCACCAGGAAGAAGGGAAGGGACCTGTTTTATTACATTGTCAACACCAGCAGGGACAGGGCCTATGACGTTAACGTGAAAATCCGGGAGAAAGGCTTTCTCTACCGGCTGGACCTGGCTCATTGCTGCCTGGAAAGGCTGGATTCCACAGACAACATGCACCTGGAGCCGACGGAATCCATTATGCTGCTCGGCTCCCATGAGGAGCTGGACTGCGGGAAAAAGGAAATACCCTCCGGCAGGATTATCCGGAGCATTCCGCTTAGAACTGACGAGGACTGGCAAATTGAAGAATGCGATCTTAACAGCCTTACCCTCGATTATTGCAGGTACTCCATCGACGGCGGTGAATGGCAGGATGAGATACCGGTAATTAAGCTTCAGCAGGAAATGCTTAAGCTGGGCAGGCCGGCGGATGTAAAGATGGCTTTCCGCTTTTATGCCGGTAACCTGTCAGACGCACCTGTATTCCTGGTGCTTGAGGAGCCGCAAAAGGTTCAGATTGAACTGAACGGGCAGAAAATAGAATGTGCTGACCGTGGAT
>JAKOSZ010000371.1 GCA_029776555.1 Bacillota bacterium
CTGGCCTATGACCCTGACTTTGCCAATGACTGCAACGACCGGGCGGTTTTGAATTACACCCTGGGGCGAAGATCACCCGGCAGCCTGTACCTAAGGCAGATGGAGGCTATTGTCCGGAAGCTCTTCCCGGACAGTAGCAAAGCCCGCCCATTAGTCGCCGGAGAAGGCAGGAAACTGGGCAGAAAAGCTCCAAAGCTGCTGTCGGGTTAATGGGGGTAGGAAAAATGCCTCTTGACAACTTAGTAATAGACGAGATGGTGAAGAAAATCGACGGGATTTTCAGCGATGTGGACACCTATGAGAAAATGTGCGGCATAAAAAGGGAGCAGGCGGAAAGGGAGGTAAGGATGTGCTCGGACTTAAAGACCAGGGCGGCCCTGGGCGATAAGAGGGCAAGGGACTACCTGGTCCACAGGTATGCCATCCTCCTGAAAAAGGCCTATGACCTGGACGACCGCACGATAGAGAGCTACATAAGCTTTGAAGAGCCGGAAAAGAACAGCGACAGGATTGTTTTTGAAATGCTCCTGGAACTGTATGATTTCTCCGAGCTCCTGGAGAGGTATGACCTCCCCATGAGAATCAGCGGCGCAGACATAAGAGAGGTGCTGGAAAGGGAAAAGCCGGCCATCAGGGATTACTACAACACCTCCAGGAAGATCAGGCTGCTCGCGCTTATAATATACGCCGCGGAATACGGCCAGGACGTGATAGACACCCTCCAGCACCACAACATTAATGAAATAGGGGTTATAGACAAGGACTACATTTACATAGTCCACAAAGGCAGGAAGTACCACCTGGAGTTTCTTAGGTTCAGCGATGCGGGGGTCATAGAAAACATCCAGAAAAAGACGACCCAGAACTCTCCCGCCAACTACGATCGCCAGAACCCGACGGTGGTATCCTCCAAGTTTAACTCCAGCAGAATAACCGTAGCCGGATACGACATGACCCCGGAAGAGGGAGACCTCTATTACAACGAGAGAATATTTAACCTAAAGAGAATCACCCTGGAGGAAATGCGGGACAGCTACGGGACAATAGATGACCTCATATACGACCTCCTGGTCCTGAACCAGGAGGGCAGGGGGAGCCACTTCATAACAGGGGCCGACATGGGAGTGGGCAAGTCCACCTTCCTGCTGGCCATGATGGAAAAGGTGCCGGACCGGTGGGGGATCGGGATACTGGACACGCAGAACGAGCTCCAGGCCAGGAAGAAATATCCCCACAAGAACATACTTACCCTGATTGTAAACCCCAGGAGGACCATAGACCAGTGCTTCGAGTTCATGCTGAAGACCGCCAGGGATGTCCTCTACGTCGGCGAAATAACCATGCCCGCCGAGGTGGCGCAGCTTATAAACGCCAGCCTCCGCTTAAATTCGGGGGTAGGGGCGACGATGCATTCCATTTCAGCCTTTGAAGTGGTGGCCAACTTGAGGAACCTCATGATGCGCACCGACATGTACAACAATGCGGATACGGCCGAGGCCGATATCGCAAGAGGCCTTGACCTTATTATCCACCTGGGCAAGCTTCAAAGCGGCAGGATAGTGGTGGAAAACATAGTGGAGGTCCAGTGGGTTGAACGGGACTACTATGTTGAGCCGGACCTTAAGGGCAGCATGGCCGACAAGATGTCCAGGCTGCTGGACATGGCCCAGCTGGCCCTTAGCAGGTATCTGTACCGGAAAAACTACAGGTACAACGAAATAATTCGCTACGACCCGGATGAGGACCGCTGGATGCCCGTGAACCTGCCCTCGGAAGCCTACTTTGCCAAAATCGGCAAGTATGTGGACAAAAGCGAGATAGAGGCTTTCAGGGAGCACTTCAACTCCCGGAAAAGGGAGCTTAAGCTTTAGGAAAACAGGGGTGGTGCCTGTGGACGGCCGGGTTTTAAAAACAGGCTTCTGGCTGAAAGGGATAATGTTCTGGGAGAAGCTCTTCATCCCGCCGGTTCTGGCGGCGGTCATCCTGGTCCTGGTGCTGTTGGTGCTGGAACTGGGCAGGAGCAGCAGGAAGAGAAGGTTTACCGTAAAGGAGAACAGGGGGGGCTCCGCGGCCCTGTTGTCAAAAAAGATGCAAGGCTGGCCGCTTTTCGGGCACATGCTGGAAAGGCTGGCGGTCAGGATCGGCATGTTTAACAGCCGCTCCCACGAAAAGAACCTTGAATACGCGGCCCTTGGGATTATAGCGGCTTTTCCCCTGGCTTTCCTTGTCATACTGCTGTTTCTGCCGGCGGGGAAAATGACCTGGTATGTGACAGCGGGCTATGTCCTTATAGGGCTTATTTTCATGGTGCTCCTGTATTTTGCCTTTGCCCTGACCGCGGAACAGCACTTTACCGACAAACTGCCCCAGGTGTATAAGCTCTTGAACAGCAGGTACACGGTGGCCGGCAACATACTGAAGGCCATAGATTTGTGCATGGACGACTTCCCCGGGCCGGTTAAGAAAGTCATGCTCAGGATACACAACGTGCTTAAGAAAAACGACCGGCTGGAAATCGACAGGACCTTCGCTGCCATTGAAAAGGCCTACGGGAATGAATACCTTATCCTCCTCCTCAACCTTATAAAGCAGGCCTACTTCAAGGGAGGGGATGAGGTGATAAAAAGGCAGTTTGAGGAAACCACGGAAGACATCTTCACTGAGCTGGAAAACCGGAGAGATTTGGCCTTTACCGCCAGGATGTACATGTGCCTGGCCGTGTTTCTGCCTTTTGGCCTTAAATTGCTGGAGCGGTTTAACCACAGCGCCCTTGGGGAAAAGGCCGCCGGCTTTTATGCCTCATCTGCCGGGATGGAGTTAAAGGCCCTGTTTCTCGTGTTCTTTTTAGCCTATATGGGCCTGCTCATTTTTATGGAGAGGACGGTGTGAACTATAGGGCCTGGAATAACAAGACACCTGTACATACTGCCCGGGGCGGCGGGTTTGGCGCTTTTGGCCTTTTGCCTTGTAAAGCGAAAAAGGGAATACAGGCTGAGGCATAGAAGCGCAAGGCTGCTGGCCGGGCTGTGGCGCCGGCTCGGGAAGGCGGCTCCTCCGCCTGGGTCAAGGCTCTACAGGATCTACAACAATGTCCTGGCCTTTATTGGCTTCAGCGTGGAGGATTTATTCAGGCTTAAACTGCTGATTTTTTCAGCGGCCTTGCTTTTCTGCGCCGCCGTCCAGTATTCCAGGTACAGGGCGTCCCTTAAGGAAATATGGACGGCCTTTCACTACAGGTGCGACCTGGTGTACCAGTATGACTTCCCCAAGGATGAGAAGGCCGCCCTGGCCCAGGAGATTAAATACCTGGAAAAGGCCTTAAGGGAAATACCCGGGGAAGATGTGGCCCTGTTGCCCAGGGAAATGGTTGAAGGCAGGATAATGTCAATGATAGAGGAGGACCATGAACTCCATGAGCCCAGGGAGATGATTGCCAACAAGGTCTACTACAGGCTCTGTGACTACCACTCCAACCGGAAAATAAACCTGGTGGGATGCCTGGCCTTTTCACTCCTGTGTTTCCTGCTGCCGGACGCCTGGGTGTTTGCCTGTGGATTTACGGTCAGGGCCGAAAGGAAGAAGGAACTTAAGTTTTTAAAAAAGCTGGTGGTGATAAACGGCTTTATAAAGCCGGTGGAATTCGTGGAGCTCCTGGAAATACTGGTGGAGAAGGCCAGGTACTTAAGGAGGCTCCTTACCGGGATTTTAGACGCCAACAGGAGAAACAGGGTCAGAAACACGGACATATACAGGGAGCTGGCCCGGGACGTTGGGGACATAGACACAAAGCTCTTCCTTGAAAAGCTTGACCAGGCCAACAACTATAACTTTGACCAGGCCATAGCCAACATAGAAAATGAGTTCAGGGTGGAAAAGCGGGCCCAGCAGAGGAGGGTGAGAAAGCAGGTGGAGCTTATTCACGCCGTCGGCGTTGTAGGCTTTATGCTTCTGATTGTCCTGATGGTGGTGTATCTCATTACGCCCTGGATACGCTCCTACAGCATGGAGCAGATATTCTAGTCCTGACCGGCTTTGAGCTAAAGAGGGTTCAACTCAGGCGGGAAGGGGGTAAAAAAGGAGGTGGTGGTCAAGGCGTGTTTAGGAGAGCTTTGAAAAGCTTACTGAAGGACTGCAGGGGCGGCATATCCGGCCTCATATTTGAGACAGTCATGGCCGCGGCGGTGCTGTCCCTCCTGGTTACGGTGGTGTACCTGTTCAGGGGCAACATGGAAATGATAAGGAGCATGGCGGAAAGGGAGGACCCGACAGAAAAGCTTTCCGAGAGGGCCTTTTTACCCCTGGAGAGGGAGCTGGTGACAGGGGCCGACGTCATTGCGGCCATAAGGTATTTCAGCGGCGACCCGGAAGTGGAGATCCGGGTAAGCGCCGGCGGCAGGCAGAAGACATATACGGCGGAGGACTACGACCCCCGGGACTTCCGGATTGATTACCGGGACATGTTCAGGTGTACATGCCAATACGAGGGCAAGGTGCTGAAAGGCATTGAGTTTGTTCAGGGAAACTGAAGGGAGGGTGAAAGATGGAGGTAAAGAGGGTCTTTAAGAATTTTTTAAAGGATACCAGCGGGGGTGTGGGAACCATAATAGCCATGGTGGTGAGCATAATACTGGTGCTGGGGCTCATATCCTACACCATCCTGGGCCAGGTGGCCGGGGCCAGGGACACCGGGGACAGGGCCTTAATCGAGCAGGACAAGGTAAACCAGATGCTCAAGGACCCGAACGTGGTTACGGGGAATGTGGTGAAGTATTACTATTATTACTATGAGCAGGATGGAGGAGGACAGGGTTCACAAGGAGAGGGTAGAGTTGATGTTGATATTAAAGATAAAACTGGGGGGGATCTTGGTATCGAAAAGGTTGTGGATGGTGCTCTCTTCCGCCAGGAAAAGGAGTACGACGCCAACGGAGAACTAGAAAAAATTACATTTAGGCAGATTGACCTGAGCAGGAAACCGAGCGGGGGTACCCAGTGAGCTTCAACTGGATGAGCATACAGAGTGAGCATCAACAAAAGCAGTACAAAGTGGTGGTTGGAGTGGTTGGAAAGATTGCGGGGGCCGTGGTGGCGCTCTTTGTCATGACCTACATGCTGCTGCTCTCCTCCTGTTATTTCCTGCACCAGGCCGTCCAGCAGCGGGTAAGCGAGCTCAATTACAGCGTCTGCGAGACGGTGGCGGTGTCCGGGGAGCTTTCGTCCCAGCTCTACCAGTATCTCAGGGACAGCCTCAGAAGGTTCGGGGACTACAGGGTCAAACTGCGCCTTGAAAAGCAGGTGGAAACGGGCGTATATGACACCTACTTTGACGAGGCCCGGATCCTTGACGTTAAACTCAGGGTTGGGGACCGGCTGACGGTTTACCTGGAGGACAGGGTGGAGACCCTTTTCGGTCGGCTCATCAACGCCTCTATCTTCGGCAGTTCCCCCCAAAGGGCCGTGGACGTGAAAATCCGCTCCATAAAAACGGCACTTGTTTCAAAGGACGGCAGGGACCTGGCGGACGGCCGGCAGGTGGTGGCCGACATCCAGGCCAGGGCGGGAAACCCGGCTGTGGCGGTGCACGTCTCCACCCGCAAAAACCCCGGGGGCAGGTACTATGGCTCCGAAAGCCATCCGGATGTACCTTTTACAAACCTCTTCTATGACGATGAAGAGGCCGGGGATGACCGCATTGACGAGGAGTCCGTCTTTATAAGGGAAACAGAGTACTATGACAACGGCCAGGTCCGCCTCGTCAGGTACATCCAACGCTGACATGCGCACAAGGGGACGGTTCCCCAAGCACACGGGGACGGTTCTTTTGTGCACTTCCGGCACAACAGCACACGGGGACGGTTCCTTTGTGCGCTTCCGGGGCAAGCAGGTGTCTCTTCTGGCACACGGAGACGATTCTCTAGTGCCTTCCGGCATAAAAAAGATGGCCCTTAAGTGCACACGGGGACGGTTCTTTTGTGCACTTCCGGCATAGAAAGATGGTCCTTTTGCCACCGCCAGTGCAACAAATAGGTTCTCCGGTGAGCTGCCGTTGCGGCGGGATGATTCTTCCGGGCAGCCGTCTATTCCCGGGGCAGAGGGGCCTGTGCAGTTGCCTTTTTAGCATGCCAAAGGAAAGGAGGGGAAGGGCTTGTACCAGGTTATATCGGCAATCGTATCCTTTGTCCTGCTGTGGTTTGTCATGATGCCTTCGCTCTATTTCAGCAGCAACGCATTTAAAAAGCAGGAGGTAAAGCGGAACCTGAACCTGGCGGCCAGGGCGCTTTGCACTTCCATTGTCTTAAAGGGCGATTCCCTTAAGTCCCTGTCTTCAGGATACGTTTACGGTGAAGATTCGGGAGTCGGGGTTGACCTGGGGAAACTCCTGGAAGGCTTTTACGCCCTTCTGGCCCGGAACTGCAAAAGCCCGGAGGAATATGAGGACATAAAGGCAAGGATATGCGCCAAAGTACTGGTAGAGAAAGACCGCTTCTACATAGCCGATGCCCTGGACAGGTGGAGCTTTCCCTTCTTTTTCTGCATAGTGGACGAAAGGCTTGGCCCCGTATATCTGACTATTGACAGTGACAGTGCGTACTACTTCGGGGAAGACGGTGAAAAAATAACCACTACGCTGGGGAGCCTGGGGATAAGCAGGGAAGAAAGGGACGCCGCCGTAATAGACATGATCAACGACCGGGTGGCGAGGTTTACCTTTGGGGCGGGCGCGGGAAAGGGCCTTGAGATTAACATTA
>JAKOSZ010000372.1 GCA_029776555.1 Bacillota bacterium
AGTCGGCATAGACAGGCTTGTAATGCTCTTGACGGATTCGCCTTCCATCAGGGACGTACTCTTGTTTCCTACCATGAGGCCAAAAGACTAAGTGAGCTTTAACCCAAAACGGTCAGCCGTTCTCCAACAGGGGTGTTTTGAGAGGAGGGGAGGATGTTGGAAATAAAAGAGGCTTATGAGCTTTTGGGTTTAAGAGAGGGGACCGACAAGGAAGAGGTCAAAAGGAGGTACGGTGTACTCCAGAAGCAGTACCTGTACAAAAAGTCCCAGGGGCAGCTTACCGAGGAGGAAGAGGACAGGTTCCAGGCAATATCCAGGGCTTATGGCCTTTTAATGGGCGAAGAACCGGCGGAGGACATTAAACCGTCCGGGCCGGAAAAGGACGCAAAGGCTGAAACTAAGTTTGGAAGGCTGCTGAGCTTTTTCAAAGAGTATAAATACCATATTGCCGCTGGTCTGTTCATAGTATTCGTGGCCGTTTTTTTAGGCAGGGATTTCATTAACAGGCCCAAGCCCGACCTGGGCATCATAATTGCCGGCAATGTTGCGGTGGCAAATTCCGAAAAACTCTCCCAGCTTATAAGTGAAAAAATTCCGGAAGTTGACCAGGTCCTTATCAAGGTGGCATACATACCGGATAAAAATAACCCCTTCGTCGCAAAAAACGAGTTGCCGATGATTATGACAATGGTGTATTCCAAGTCTGTGGACGTAATGATTCTGGACAGACCCATGTTTGACGAGTTGTTCGGCAAGGAGCTGTTCAAAAGCCTGGACGAACTGGCTGAAAAAAACGATTTGGACGTCCATGACCACAGGGACTACCTTAGAAGCTACATGGAAGACTCTAAACCTAGCCTGTACGGAATAAACGTAAAGGACAGCGAAATTTTGAAAGTGGTTTATATACAGGGCGAAGAGAAAATCGCAGCCATTGTGGCCAATACTGAGCGCCGGAAAAACGCCGAGAAGTTTCTGGAGCTCTTGCTGAAGTGACCTTTAAAAGGCAGGTTCCATCGCAGGTGTGTTGAAAAGGCCGACGGATGAGAAGACTGCCAGGTTGGCAATAGGAGGGATGAGAGGATGCCGAGTCAGCTTAAGATTTTGGAGGAGCAGGGTGAAGATGCCGTAACCATACGGCTGTTCGGAGAGGTGGACATATCCACCGCCCAGGAGTTGAAAGAAAGGCTTTACAGTGTGGTTGATGAAAAAAAGACCAATCTCAGAATCGACTGCAGCAACCTTGATTATATAGACAGTATGGGATTGGGCGTCCTTGTGGGAGTCTTGAAAAGGGTCAGGCAGGGCGGAAAAAACATATATGTTTCCAACCTTAAAGAGGGCATAAGGAAGCTTTTTCTCATAACTTCTCTTGATAAGCTTTTTATCATGGAGTAGCACTGTGGCGGCGGTGCCCCGGTTTTACGAAAAGGATGGTAATGGGGCGCACCATGGATTTGAAAAGAGGGAACCTAATATGGCTGAAAGAAGTGAAAGTATTGAATTAACACTGCCTTTTAAGGCTGAATATGTAAGCATTGCCAGATTGGTGGCTTCGGGTGTTGCTGCCAGGATAGGATTTGACATGGATGTAATTGACGACGTGAAGGTTGCCATATCGGAAGTCTGCAACAAGCTCGTCAAGGCCGATAGCAGTGTGGCCAGCTCATTTCGCATAAGGTTTGAAATCGAAAAGGACAGGCTTACGGTTGCTTTTGCCTGCGAAGACAAATCCCTTGGCCGTCTTTTTAAAGAGGAAAACGAAGAGCTGGGGATGTACATTGTGGCTGCCCTGATGGATGAGGTTGAATACTCGCCGGGGGACGGCAGCCTTTTCCGTATGTCAAAAGTTGTTGAGGGGTTAAACTGAGATGTGTTTAAAGAGTCAAAGCAATGACGAGACCGTGTTTCTGGAATACAGAAAAAATCCGTCTTTGGACTTGAGAAATA
>JAKOSZ010000373.1 GCA_029776555.1 Bacillota bacterium
AAAGAAGGGGCTGAAACAGCCTTTTTTCTGGTTTCCGAAAAGCTCACCGGGGTAAGCGGCGGCAGGGAACTGCTCCAGGAAATTACTGAAAGAGGCTATAGGGTGTACAGCACCACGGAGAGCTTGTATAAAACTGTCTCCGACACCGAGACCCCCCAGGGCGTCCTGGCCGTGGTGAAAAGGCGCCGGGAAGAGCTCAGCAGGATGCTGCTCAAAAGGGGCTGCTTTGTGATACTGGATGCCATACAGGACCCGGGGAATATGGGGACCATCATAAGGACGGCCGACGCGGCGGGCGCGGCCGGAGTTATTCTCGCTCCCGGCTGCGTCGACCTTTACAATTCAAAGGTGCTGCGCTCCACCATGGGCTCCGTATTCCGGGTGCCTGTGTGTACCGCCGGGAGTATGTCCGATGTCATACAGGCTTTAAAAAAGAGGGGGATCAGGGTCCTTGCCGCCGATGCAAGGGGAGAAAAAAACTATTTTGAGGAGGACTTAACCGGCGGCATTGGGATTCTTATAGGCAACGAGGCCAACGGAGTAAGCCGGAAGGCTCTGGCCTTAGCAGACGGGCTTTTGAAAATTCCCATGAAAGAGGGGGTAGAGTCATTAAACGCCGCCGTGGCGGCTTCCATTCTGATGTATGAGGCGGTACGCCAGAGGGGCTGTAAGTCAGTTGAGTTTTAAGGTAATTATATATCCGTTCCTGCCATAGGGTGTGATGTCCCACACCCGGAAATTCCCCGGGATAACAGCGCAGGCGTTCCAGTGATAGCTTGAGTCATAATAGAGTATCTGGTACCTTTCCCCGCTGTGGGATGTAAAGAGGATCGGGGACTTTAAGCGTATGTGTTCCAGGTATTCTTCAAGGCAGTATCCCAGCTTGTTAATCAGTTCCGCGTGGGGGATTCCGACGTAGCGGATATGCCAGGGTTCATAAATGATTCCGGTCAGGTCAACCTTATCTTCCGGGTATCTCACTATAAAGCCGTATTTCCACGAGTTTTGGCCAATCCATTTGCCTTCCGGGGTTTCTGCAAAGGACTGGGACAGGTGGTTTCCCGTTTTCAAAAGCCCGGCAGTAGTGAGGTCAATGGCAAGGCCTGTCTGATGCTCACTGGCGCCGGGAGGAGCTACAATCATGGACGCCAGCTTTACGGCCTCTTCCGGACCGTGATTGCCGCGGTAGTATTCCACTTTTTTGTCATAGAAGTATTTCTGAAGCGCGTAAGAGCGGTAGGCGCTGGAAATGATAAGCCCTTTGA
The DNA here is from genome assembly GCA_029776555.1 of Bacillota bacterium. Taxonomy (GTDB): domain Bacteria; phylum Bacillota; class Clostridia; order Acetivibrionales; family JAKOSZ01; genus JAKOSZ01. Next base: position 1,266 of record JAKOSZ010000373.1, read on the forward strand.
GGCCTTCTTTTTCGGCGTCCTCAAACATTGCCCGGGCAGCTTCAAGGGCCGCCCTGTTTATTTTGACGTCGAGGGTTTTGGCAGGGATTAGGGGCTTGCCGCTATTGTCCAGGACGCTTTCGAGACTTTCGGGGATTAGGTCTCCCCTTACGGGGTTTTCCCTGTTGACGAGGCAAAGGACGCCTCTGGAAACCGGCTCCTTCTTTAGAAGGTCGGCGATGAGGACGGTATTTTTCGCCCTGGACGGTAAATCCGCCGGCAGATTCCGCCCGGCCTCTTTATTAAGCCCGGGATTTTCCGCGGGCTGTTCACTGCCGGGGACGGGCAGGAGAGATGCCGCCGCACTGCTTCCCCCGTCGTAAACACAGCCGCTTAGCATGACGAAGAGAAACACCGCCGGAAAAACAAACCTTACCAACGCTTGAAAAGAGGAAAAACGGCGCCTGATAACAAAAACCCCCATTAACCAACATTTTCGTATTTATTATAGCTTATTTCGAAAGGAAAAGCACTACTTTTGGACCTGCTCCTCACGGGAACAGGGCCCGGGGCTCAGGGCTATTTCCCGGGGGCCGGACAGATGACAGCCTTAGGCTCTTATTCCGGAAAAATAAAAAAGGGAATAAGCCGAGTTATTCCCTTTAATATTGATAAGGCAATAGCCAAAGCTACTTTCTTGCCAGCACCTTCCTGAGCCTGGCGAACCTGGGCAGCCCATCCTCCACAGGGGGTTTTGACTCTCCCTGGATTAAGGGAAGGGCATACTTAACGAAGTCATCAGTAAGACCGGTGTCGTCGTCTTTTATCCATTCAAGGGGAACTTTCTTCTCCGCGTTGGCCACGTCGGTCAGGTTGACAAGCTTAATATTGCACTGGTAGCTGTCCCCGGCGGCCCTTTCAAAAGCCACCATGAAGTCAGTTTTGCCTTCCACGGCGCATCTGACCGCTTCCTGACCGGCCATGTAAGCCTCGTTTACGTCGGTGAGAGAGGCCAGATGGGCGGCGCAGCGCTGCAGCAAGCTGAACTCGATGCCGCGCACCTTCGCTCCGGTTTTCTGCTTAACTATGTTGGCAAGGGTTGCCGCAAGGCCTCCCAGCTGGGCATGGCCGAAGGCGTCTTTTGATTTTGCCAGATCGGAACCGTATTCGGAGATGTATACCCCGTCCTTGTCCTTTATTCCTTCCGACACGGCCGCTATGCAGTTGCCGTTCTTCTTGAATATGGAGACCGCCTGATCCAGGAAACTGTCCAGGTCAAAGGGCTTTTCCGGCAGATATATGAGATCGGGGCCTGCTCCCTTATATGAGGCCAGGTGTGCTGCGGCGGTCAGCCAACCGGCGTTTCTGCCCATTATTTCGAGAACGGTTATCATGCCCGTATCGTATACCCTGGCGTCATGGTAAACCTCCATGACAGAGGTGGCGATATATTTTGCCGCGCTGCCGTAACCAGGGCAGTGGTCCGTACCCCAGAGGTCGTTGTCAATGGTCTTGGGAATTCCGATTACCCGGCACTCGTATCCCACTTTCTGCAGGTACTTGCTGACCTTGTTGCAGGTATCCATGGAGTCGTTGCCGCCGTTGTAGAAGAAATACCTTATGTTGTACTTCCTGAACACTTCAAGGAGCTTTTTGTAATCGCTTTCGTCTTCATCGGTGTTCTTCAGCTTGTAGCGCACGGATCCCAGCGCAGATGAAGGGGTAGTTTTAAGCAGATCCAGTTCGTATGGGTCTTCCTTGCCCATGTCATAGAACACTTCGTTGAGAATACCCTTGATGCCATGGGCCGCGCCATAAACTTCGGTAATACAGTCCTGCTTCAATGCTTCCTGTATGACGCCTGCCGCACTGGCATTAATGACCGCGGTTGGCCCGCCTGACTGTCCAAAGATGCAGGCTCCTTTCAACTGTGCCATTTAGTGATCACCCCTGTTCATTTTTTTGCTCTTGCCTGTATAAAGAAAAAGCCTGTAGGCGTGCATAATCAAGTAAAAATATAGCATAAAAGGGCAGCAAAATCAATGTCGTTAATTTAACAATCTCTTTGCCTGAAAAAGGCCCTGTTTAAATAATCCTTGATTTTAGGCATGAATTTGGTAAAATTAAAACGACAAAAACTTAACAATATTTTCATCGCACAAGGCGGAAGGCTTGCGGCAGAATACATATCCGCTTTAAGCGGCATATAGCAGCCCCGTTGCCCTGCAATGGCTTTCCGGGGCGGCAGGTTTTCCGTAAATTAATAAGAAGGAGTGGTGTTGATGCCGTTAGTAACATCAAAGGAAATGTTCAGAAAGGCTTATGAGGGCGGGTACGCCATTGGTGCGTTCAACGTCAATAACATGGAAATTATCCAGGGGATAACCGAAGCGGCCAAGGAGGAAAATGCGCCTCTGATTCTCCAGGTTTCGGCAGGGGCAAGGAAGTACGCAAAGCACATATACCTCATGAAACTCATTGAGGCGGCTATAGAGGACACCGGGCTCAATATCTGTGTCCACCTGGACCACGGCGAGGACTTTGAAATATGCAAAGCCTGCGTTGACGGCGGCTTTACTTCGGTCATGATAGACGGTTCCAAGTATCCCTTTGAAGAAAACATAAGGCTTACAAAACAGGTTGTTGACTACGCCCATGAGCATGGCGTGGTGGTTGAAGGTGAGCTGGGCAGGCTGGCCGGCATCGAAGACGCCATTAACGTCTCTGAGAAGGATGCCGCTTTTACCGACCCGGGCCAGGTGGAGGAATTTGTAAAGAGGACCGGGGTTGACTCCCTGGCCATAGCCATTGGCACCAGCCATGGGGCTTACAAGTTCAAGGGAGAACCCAGGCTCAGGTTTGACATCCTTGAGGAAGTGCAGAAAAGGCTGCCGGGATTCCCGATAGTGCTGCACGGCGCTTCTTCGGTGGTTCCGGAGCTTGTGGACACAATTAACAAGTATGGCGGACAAATGCCCGGGGCCAAAGGGGTTCCGGAGGAAATGCTGAGAAAGGCGGCATCCATGGCGGTTTGCAAGATAAACATTGACTCGGACCTGAGGTTGGCCATGACCGCTTCCATCAGGAAGTACTTCGGTGAAAACCCCGGAGAGTTTGACCCCAGGAAATACTTAGGGCCCGCCAGAGAGGCCATAAAGGCCGTAGTTAAGCACAAGATAAGAAATGTCCTTGGCTGCAGCGGGAAAGCGTAAGGGAAATACTCAAAGAGCAGCTTAAACATAAAAAGGCCAAAAGAAGAGGAAACCGTAACAGGTTTCCTTTTTCTTTTGTCCCTTGGAGTCTATCCCGGTCCTGAATGAATTTGCCCGGCGGCGGGCAATAAGCGGCTTGAAGGCCTGGAAATTCGGCCCTGAAAGGCTTTTGTCCGGCCGATCGGGCTGTTTTCGCTTTTGTCACAGGGAAGGCCCAAGTATATTTAAGGAGGCAAAAGTTAATAATATCTTGCGAGGTGTTTCAAAGTGGCAAAAGTGGGTATCCCGAGGGGCCTTTTTTATTATCAGTACTTTCCCCTGTGGAAAGCCTTTTTTGAAGAGCTTGGGGCGGAAGTGGTGACCTCCGAGCCTTCCAACAGGCAGATTCTGGACGCGGGGCTTAAGTCCTGCGTGGATGAGGCCTGTCTTCCTGTTAAGCTGTACCACGGGCACGTTTTAAACTTAAAAGGCCGGGTGGACTTTCTGTTTATTCCCAGACTGACCAGCGTTTCCAAAAATGAATACATATGCCCCAAGTTCGGCGGGCTTCCGGACATGATAAGGAACTCGGTTAAAGACCTGCCCGGGTTAATCGATACCGAAGTGAACTTGAGAAAGTCAAAGGGCAATGCCCTGAAAGCCGCCATTGACATAGGTTCCTGCCTTTGTGACGACAGGAGGATAATAAAGAGGGCTTTTGAAAACGCCCTTAGGGCATACAGGAAGCATAAGGACATTTTTCTAAGGGGACAGGTGCCCTGCCTGTTCCGGGAAAGGGACGGCTTCAGCGGCCGGGAGGGCAGGGAGGAAGGTGACAGCCCGGGGCGCAGTTTAAACATCGCCTTAATCGGCCACCCTTACAACGTGTATGACAGCTTTGTAAACATGGGCCTGCTTTCAAAACTTACGGGCCACGGGGTTAACTTCATTACGGTGGACATGCTGGCAGAGGACGCCGTAAACCGGAAGGCCGCCGCTCTTAACAAGCCGGTGTTCTGGAACTTTGCCAGAAAGGCCGTGGGAGGCGTATTGCACCTCCTGGACAGGGACGATCTGGACGGGATAATCTACCTTATGTCTTTCGGCTGTGGGGTTGACTCTTTCATCTGCGACCTCATAGAGAGGAAGGTGAGGCGGTTAAGGGACATACCCTTTGCGGTTCTCACCATTGACGAACACACGGGGGAAGCTGGTATGAATACCCGCCTGGAGGCTTTTATTGACATGCTGAGATGGAGGGAGCTCAATGAAAATAACCTTTCCTCACATGGGTAACACCTATGTGGTTGCTAAGTCCCTTCTTGATGATTTGGGCATTGACTACGTGATACCGCCGTACAACAACAAGGAAGCGCTGGAGATTGGGACCAGGCTTGCGCCGGAAATGGCCTGCCTGCCTCTTAAAATTAACCTTGGCAACTACATCCAGTCATACAGGCAAGGGGCCGACACCGTGCTCATCACCGGGGGGCATGGCCCCTGCCGCTTTGGCTATTACTGCGAGCTGGAAAGGGAGATTTTAAAGGACAACGGCTTTGACATGGATTTTATTGTGCTGGAATGGCCCTACGACGGCTTAAGGGAGTTTATAAGGAGGGTAAGGCTGCTGACAAAGGGAGCAAGCCTCTTTAAAATAG
>JAKOSZ010000374.1 GCA_029776555.1 Bacillota bacterium
ACTTGACCCCGTTCTTGTTCTGAGCGACCCCGACGCCGATCTCGGAGTAGCTGCCGCTTAAGATATTGCTCCTGTGACCCGGTGAGTTCATCCAGGCGTTCATTACCTCCTGGGGAGTCCTCTGACCCTTGGCGATATTTTCGCCGGCGGCGGTGAACCTGATGCCGAAGGACTCCATCATCTTAAAGGGCGAACCGTACGTCGGTGAAGTGTGGGAGAAGTAGTTCCTGGTTGCCATGTCCTGGGACTTGTACCTTGCCACCCTTGAGAGCTCCCAGTTAATCTTCAGCGGCGCCAGTCCCCTCTTTTGCCTTTCCACGTTGACCAGCCGGGCCACCTCGTTTTCCAGGGCTTTTACGGAGTCAATATTGGGTATGGTGATCTTTTGGCCGGGGTAGATGAGGGAAAGGTTTTTAATGTGCGGGTTTGCGGCAGCCAGCTCGCTTAAGCCGACCTGGTACTTGACCGCAATTTTCCACATGCTGTCGCCGGGCTGAACGATGTGAACCTTGTTCTGAGCTGAAACCTGTGCTGCGGACAGCATTATGAAAACCAGCAGCGCCATTAAAACCTTTTTCGTGGAACGCATAAAATCACCCCGGAAAATATTATTTGTAGGGCTGCTCTTTTTATGGGTGGTTCATTCTAGAAGTTTTGTCTGAAAAGCGGAAGGCAGTGTAAACTTCTTGCAGCTGGCTGGAGGAATTGAGAATGAAGATGAAGAAAAAAGTATTCAAGCGACAGGAATTCTTTGCATGTTAGTTCCCGCAAGGTTAAAATATTATATATGGGCTTTGGATTTTTCGCAAAAAAAAAAAGGAGCATGGAGATGGAAGTCGGGATAGGCTTTTTAGGCTTTGGCAACATCGGAAGCGGTGTTTTTAACATAATTAAGGCCAACGGGCAGGAAATAGAAAAGCGTGAAGGGCTTCGGCTGACGGTGAAGAGGGCCCTTGTAAGAGATATAAACAAAAAGAGGGGTGTGGAGGTTGACCCGGGGCTCTTTACCGCCAACCCGGAGGATGTGCTTTCGGACCCGGGGATTTCAATAGTGGCTGAGTTTATGGGAGGCGCGGAACCTGCCAGGGAGTATATATTAAGGGCGCTGGAAAAGGGAAAGACGGTGGTCACGGCTAACAAGGAGGTCATAGCCATACACTGGCCGGAGCTTCAGGAGGCGGCCCGAAAAACTGGAGCGGGCCTCTACTTTGAAGCCAGTGTGGCGGGAGGAGTGCCCATCATAAAGGCCATGGCGGAATCCCTCAACGCCAACAGGGTACTGGAAATTATGGGCATAATAAACGGGACCACCAACTATATACTTTCCAGGATGTCGGACGAGGGCAGGAGCTTTGAAGAGGTCTTGGCCGAGGCTAAAAGGCTGGGGTATGCGGAGCCCGATCCCACCATGGACATTGAGGGCTGCGATACCATGTACAAACTGTCCATATTGGCCTCTATGGCCTTTCAAACCCGGGTGAGCGTGGAAGGAATATACCGGGAGGGTATCAGCAGTATAACCGTGGAAGATATCGAATACGGTAAGGAGCTGGGCTTGGCCATGCGCCTTCTGGCCATAGCGAAAAAGCAGGACGGCTGTTTGGAGGCCAGGGTCCATCCCACCTTTATCCCTCAGAGCCATCCCCTTGCGGCGGTGAGGGACTCCTATAACGCCATATTCATAAAAGGGGACATGGTGGGCAACCTGATGTTCTACGGGCGGGGAGCGGGGAGCCTTCCCACCGGAAGCGCTGTGGTATCGGACATAATTGCCGCCTGCCACAACCGGGGCAGGCACCGCGGCATGTTTGCGGGAAACAGTGGCGTCTGCCGGGAAGAGGCGAAAATTAACGGCAACTGGGAAACCGAGTTCTTCCTGAGGCTGACGGTTACCGACAAGCCCGGGGTCCTGGCAAAGATAGCCGGCGTCTTTGGGAAACACCAGGTGAGCATTGCGTCGGTAATCCAAAAGGGCCACGACAGGGATACGGCGCCCCTCATATTTGTAACCCACAAGGCCCAGGAGCTGTCCATGAGGAGGGCTGTGGAAGATATGAGGCATATTCCCGAGGTAGCGAGAATAGAAAACCTAATCCGGGTGGAGAGGTAAACACCCGTTAAATTTTAAGGAGGAGATCAGTATGTTGAGAGTAGCCATGCTCAGCCGTTGGCACGTGCACGCCAGCGGGTACGCCAGCGAGCTTAAGTCCATACCGGGGGTAGCCATTACCGCGGTTTGGGACGAAGAGGAGGAGAAGGGCCGGCAGTGGGCAAAGGAACTGGGAGTTGACTTCGAGCCGGACTTGAAAAAGCTTCTGGCAAGAGAAGACGTGGACGCAGTCTGCGTCAATACTCCCACCAATATGCACACCAAGGTCATGGTGGAAGCTGCCAAAGCGGGAAAGCACATTTTCACCGAAAAGGTTATGGCAATTACCACCAGGGAAGCGGAGACAATAGCAAAGGCCGTCAGGGAGGCGGGAGTCAAGTTCTGCATATCCTTCCCTCACAGGACATATCCTTCCAACCTTTTTGCCAAAAAGGCGGCGGATGAAAAGCTATTGGGTGAAATTACACTGATGCGGGTGCGCAACGCCCATAACGGAGCTTCCGCCAACTGGCTCCCCAAGCACTTCTATGACCCGGTGCAGTGCGGAGGCGGCGCCATGATGGACTTAGGGGCCCACCCCATGTACCTGTGCAGGTGGATACTGGGCAAGCCGGTGCGCATTACGTCAATGTTCAACAGCTTCACCGACAAGCCGGTGGAAGACAACGCCGTGTGCCTGATTGAGTTTGAAAATAAGGCAATAGCGGTTTCGGAAACCAGTTTTGTCTCCCAGGACAGCCCCTTTTCCCTTGAGCTTTACGGCACGGCGGGAAGCCTGTTTATCGGGGGGCCCGACGGCAGGGTAAATCTCATAAGCAACAAAACGGGGTCATCAGTTCCCGGCTGGATAATGCCGTCGCGGCTGCCAAAGCCGCTGCCAAGCCCGATAAGGCAGTGGGTATCGGGAATACTGGAAGGCGGCGAAATACATTTCGGGCTGGAAGACGGCATAGAGCTTACGGAGCTCATGGAGGCCGCCTACATATCCTACCGTGAGAACAGGATGGTGGAATTTTCAGAGATTAAACACCTGTAGTCTGAAGACGCGAAAAAGGTGAAGGGCTTAAATTACAAAACAGCAAGGGAAGGTGTTGGATGTGTATACCGTTGAACACAGGGACGGACTGCTTAATATCCTTTGGAACGGAAAGCCGGTGGTGGAGGGCATGGAAGCCGCCGCGACCCTGGAAGGAAACAGGACAGTCCCGTTGAAACTGAAATCCCACAGCCATGTTTTATCCGGCGGCGAGGGGGGCAGCCGGAGCGCCGCCTTCAGTTTCGAATACGGTGACGAAGAAGAAAAGGTCAGCCTGGTTATAAAGTTTAACCAGGTGGAAAACCTGCTGACCTGCCGGGTAGAGGCTTATTGCATCAACAGCCACTACTGGAACAAGGTGGTCACCTTTGCGCCCCTTGGAGGGGTTAAGCTTGGCGTAAGGAGCCTGGGACAGGTCCGGGGCCTCATGGCCAATTACCTGTACAGCGATTACTGGACAAGGCCCTGGTTTAAAAAGGACCTGTCGGAACTTCCGCCAAGGACCCAGTCCCTCCTCTGGAATGACGGAGAGGTCTATCATTACCTCCTGCCGGTATGCGGAGACGTGGTAAAATGTGAACTCGCGGGCAACGGGGCCGGTTTTGATGTGCTGGTGTCGGCCTATGACGGCAGCTATACCAGTCATGTGACACCGGCCTTCATACTGGGAGCCGGGGAAAACCCCTATGACCTTCCTCAAAAGGCAGTTGGGGAAGGCTTCCGCTGTCTGGGCAGGGGATGGAAAACAGGCAGGCAAAGGCGTTACCCGGAGGTATTCGAATACCTGGGCTGGTGCAGCTGGGACGCCTTTTACTACAACGTAAGCGCAGACGGGCTTTTGAGTAAGGCCCGGGAATTCAAAGAGCTTGCCCTGCCGGTCAGGTGGATGATAATAGACGACGGCTGGTCGGAACAAGAGGGACGTCAGCTTCTGTCCTTTAAGGAAATCGCCTCAAAGTTTCCCAAGGGCTTAAAGGGCCTCACACAGGAGCTTAAGGGCAAGTGGGGCATAAAGTGGGTGGGCATCTGGCAGGCCTTTACGGGCTACTGGCACGGAATACACCCGGAGAGCAGGCTGGCCCTGGAAATGAAGGATTACCTGTTTAAGACCAACAGCGGCTACATCATTCCCTATCCCGACGGGACAAAGGGTTTTGGCTTCTGGAACACCTGGCACAGCTACCTTAAAGAGCAGGGAGTGGACTTTGTAAAGGTTGACAACCAGGATTCGATTTCAAAGCTCACTGCCGGCAGCATGAGCGTAGGCCGCGCCGCCGCCGGGGCCCATCAGGCTTTGGAGGCTTCCGTCTGCCTGAATTTTGACGGCTGTATAGTCAACTGCATGGGCATGGCATCGGAGCTCCTGTGGAACAGGCCGGCAACGGCGGTAGCCCGCAACAGCGACGACTTCTATCCCAGGAAAAAGGGAAGCCTGAAGGAGCATGCCCTCCAGAACGCTTACAACTCCTTCTACCACAGCGCCTTTGTCTACGGGGACTGGGACATGTGGTGGACAGTCCATCCGGACAGTACCAGCCATGCGGTTATGCGCGCAGTAAGCGGAGGCCCCGTTTATATCAGCGACCCCCCGAATCAGACCGAAGCCGAAAAGATATGGCCGCTGGTGCTGTCTGACGGGAAGCTGCTAAGGTGCGACGGAGCGGGAATGCCGACGGAAGACTGCCTTTTGACCAATCCCAACGAGGAGCCCGTTGCCCTGAAAATATGGAACAGAAGCGGGAAGACGGGAGTTGTGGCTGCTTTAAACATCAACCTGGAAGGGAAAAGCGTCCGGGGCAGGGTAGGTCCCCTGGATGTCCCGGATTTAAGCGGGGAGAGATTCATTGTATACGACCACTTCAGCGGCAAGGCGGTTAAACTCGATAGAGGGGGCAGCCTTGAGTTTTCGCTGGACGACGGAAGGGCAGCCCTTTACCTGGTGGTGCCCGAGGAGGAAAAGCTGACACCCATAGGGCTGGTGGACAAGTACATTTCCCCCGCAGGGATTGAGAGCGTGTTTACAGGCGAAGATGAAGTTACGGTGGTCCTCAGGGACGGAGGAGTATTCGGCTTTGTGTGCGATGGAAAGCCGTCGGTATATGTGAACGGTGAGAAGAGGGACTATGAAGAGGGCGACGGTTTGTTCCTCCTGGACATAAAAGATGTTAAGGGGAAGGTAAGTGTAAGAATACAGTTTTAATATGCCCGACTGGCTTTGTTTTGTCCTGGTGCCTTGTACGGCAGGGCCTTAAGGCGGGGCGAGCATCCTTTGGTTTTTCCGGGGTGTTTACCCCGCCGCTTATGGAGCTTAAGGAAGGCCTGCCGTACTCCAGGGCTTATTGGCACCGCTTCGGACTTTCCTGGAGCTGTACAGAAAGGCGCAGTTTCAGCCGGCGGCCGCCGCTGATTTGAGAAGCCATTCCCCAAGGGGCATGAAAGGCGCGGCAATCCGCTGCCGCACTGGGGCCCTCTTAAAAGTAAATAAAAGGCTGAAAGCCCCGGTAAAAAAACCTGCTCCTGTTTTGATTCCCTTCCCTGCTGGGTGCGAAAGGCGCTTTTCGCCGCTTTTCAGTCTTCCGCTTTAAGACTTTTTAACCTTTCACGGCGGGGAGCGGAAGGGGGCCCCATATACCGGGAAACAGCATGCTAAAAGAAGCCTTTTCGCTTGACAAGTGGAATAGAGCTTATTATAATAACCTCAGCGGCACAGCGCGCGGATGTGGCGGAACTGGCAGACGCGCCGGATTTAGGATCCGGTGGTTAACAGCCGTATGGGTTCAAGTCCCTTCATCCGCACCAGAAAAAGCAAGGGCTCCGTTGACAAGGGGAAGAAAGTTTATTATAATAACCTCAGCAGCACAGCGCGCGGATGTGGCGGAATTGGCAGACGCGCCGGATTTAGGATTCGGTGGTTAACAGCCTTAGGGGTTCAAGTCCCTTCATCCGCACTAGAAAAAGCAAGGGCTCCTGTGAATAGATGGAGTCCTTTTTTTATCATATAATTAATGTGAGAGGACGGCAGGGTGCTGTCCCGCCATTGGTTTTTAAAATATTCCGGGTGAGGTGGGCGAGTTGTCATTCTCTTCGCTTGTAAAAGATGAACTGTGCCGCATTGACACTGAGAAAACCTGCTGCATTGTTTCGGAGCTGGCAGGTGTTATAAGCACCGGAG
>JAKOSZ010000375.1 GCA_029776555.1 Bacillota bacterium
AAGAGCAGGTGGTTGACGGAGATGGTGAAGTGAAGGGGGCGCTCCTGTGTCCTGGCAGGGTCAAGAGGACGCAGGGCGGGGAGCTGGAAGTAAGAGCAGGTGGTTGACGGAGATGGTGAAGTGAAGGGGACGCTCCTGTGTCCTGGCAGGGTCAAGAGGACGCAGGGCGGGGGAGCTGGAAGTAAGAGCAGGTGGTTGACGGAAATGGGACAGGACTGGCGGCGGTTCTATGTTCACGCTGAATAAAGGGGGAGGAAGAGCAAGGGACGAGAAGTAAAAGGCGACTGAAGGCCGGGATGTGCGCGGGGTAGGGTACGGTTCTCTGCTGCGGTAAGGACAAGGCGGAACAGGAGAGGGAGCCGGAAAAATTGGAAGAAGGGCAGGGCTGAGAAGTAAAAGGGGAAAGTTGACCAAGATGTGTACAGGATAGGGGATGGTTATGCCCTGGCAGGGTTAAGGGAGACAGGGCAGGGAATGTGAATAAGAGGTGACGGCTGACAGGACAGGAAAGCGGGGAGAACAGTTCAGTGTCTTGGCTGAGCGAAGGGGGCCCGGGGCAGGTAACGGGAACAAAGGGAACGATTCTGTGTCTAATAGGACAAGAGGACAGGAAGCGGAAGTGACGTATCTGTGTCCCGGCTGAGTCATGGGGGCACATGACAGAGGATGGAAAGCAAGAGAATGGCTGACCGGGCTGGTGAAGCAAAAGAAGAGGGTTAGCTGAGATGGGACAGGACAGGGGATAATTGGAGACTACCGGGGGAAGACAGGCGCCAGTACCGGGCTCCGGCCAACTGAAAGGGACGCGGGAAAGGAGATGGAAACGAAGGGGCAGAGGACGGAGATGTATAGGGTGAGAATAGTTGTTAACAATTTATAGTAAAGAATTGCTAAGAGGTGATGAGAATGAAAACAATTTCCAGATCATGGTTCATCTTTTTGGCGGTGTTGTTCCTGTTGTCATTAGCGGCTTTGGTTGTTCAGGGCGTATACTATCAGCGGCGGATTGCCGATGCCGAAAAGGCTGTGGGGGAAAAGGAGGACCTGGAGCGCCGGGTGTCGGAGCTGGAAGAGGAAAATGATGAGCTGAAAGAAAAGTTGGAAGGAGAAGAGGTCAGCCTGCAGGACCGGGTAGAAAAAATTATTCTGCTGATAAAGAATAAGGACATGGAAGGTCTGGCGACCTATGTTCATCCCGATAAAGGCGTCCGCTTCTCTCCTTATGGATATGTGGACACGAAAAACCATCTCACCTTTACCAGTGAGCAGGTAAAGGGCTTAATGGAAGACGATGAGGAATACACCTGGGGAGTCTACGACGGGACGGGAGACCCCATCAAGTTGACTTTCAGGGAATATTATAATAAATTTGTTTATGACGTTGACTTCGCCAATGCGGCGGTAATCGGCAACAACCACGTGGTGGGGGCCGGAAACACTTTGATCAACTATGATGAAGCCTATCCCGACGCGCGGTTTGTTGAGTTCCACTTCCCGGGCTTTGAAGCCCAGTATGAAGGCCTGGACTGGCGGAGCCTGAGGCTGTTCTTTGAGGAGAAGGACAACACCTGGTACCTTGTGGGGATTGTTCATGACCAGTGGACCATATAGAAATCAACCTGGTGTTTTAATCTATTTTCTATGGCGGACATATTGTCCGGCGGTAAAGACGGGGGGTCCCAATGGCCGCAAAGACAACGAAATACGACAGGGCGATAGGATACATAAAAGAAAAACTCAAGGCCTGCCCCCGGATGTCAGGGTCGCCGGCAGGGCAGTCTATGCTTGACAGCCTGTGCCCCGGTTTTTACAGCGGGTATGAAAGCTCCAGGAAAACCGGTGAGCGGCTTTGCGGGTATGAGGTCTATGTCAGCGGATGGCCTGAGCTGAAAGGGGTCATGGTGACCTGTGAGGAAACGGAATACAACGCTGACCTGAGGGCTGTCCTGTTTGCTGACAGTGAAAGGGCGCTCAAGGACCTCCTCCTGTCGCTCCCGGGAGGAAAGGCGGTGGCCCTTTGGGCGTCGGACCGGTGGATGATGGCAGCCGTGGAAGAGTTGTTTGAAGGTTGCGCCATACCTTTCCGGGAAGGCCTTTCTGACAGGCAGGAATCCCGGCTGATATGGGAAGGATATTCATACCTTGGCATAAAAAGGGGAAGCGGCAGTTTCCGTGCTGACCTGGCAGGAAAAGAAGAATCCTTTTACAGGCAGAGCGGCGTGAAACTGTTTGAGAAAAAGCAGGATGCCCATAAAGCCGGCCTTTCAATAACGGGGAAAAAAGACCCCCTGCTGACTGAATTTATCAATCTGAATTCCCTGAAGGAGAGAATGGTAAGGTCCCGCTTTGTAGCGGAAGACCTGCTCCTGGTAAAGCGGGCCTTGGAGGACGGGCTGCCGGTGGAAACCCTGTTTTACACACCCGGGCTTTTAAAAGAGGAAGGCGGGCAGGAGCTTTTGAAGCTGGCCCTTGAGAAGGGCGTGCCCTGCTATAAGGTAAGTGAAGGCTTGATGGGGGCGGTGACTACCACGAGACCGGTCCCCACGGCAGCTGTTTCCGTATACACGGCGTCCAGGGATGCAGCGGACTTTCATTTGGACGAGAAGAGCGCCCTGCTGGTGGTTGACAGCGTTTCCAACCCGGACAACCTGGGGATGGTATTGAGAACTGCCGACGCCGGCGGAGTGGATGCTGTTGTGCTGATAGGCGAAGGGGCCGGCCCCTTCCATAAGAACTGCATAAGGTCGGCAAGGGGAGCCGTTGGCCGCATACCCATATTAAACTGCCGCAATGAGGACCAGTTCTTTGAAAGGCTAAGGCAGATGAGCTTCACCATAATAGGCTCAAGCGCAAAAGCCGATTTCCCAATCTACCGCCTTTCCCTGGAAAGGCCCATAGCCATTATCGTGGGGAATGAAAACTCCGGCATAAGGAAGAGCGTGCTTGAAAAATGCACCCACACGGTGCGGATACCCATGCACCCCGGGCAGTCATCCTTAAATGTGGGCGTGGCCGCGGGCATACTGCTTTACGAGTTGGCCAGGAGAGAGGGCCAAAGTTAAAACAGGCTTCGGATAAGGTGGGACAGGTCGGTGTGTTCCGCAAATACCTTAAAGCCTATAAGCACCAGGATAATGCCGCCCAGCAGCTGGGCGTTTTTCTTTATCAAACATTTGAGCCTTTTCCCTACCATTACTCCCAGGAAGCATAAAAGGAAGGTTATGATCCCGATTATGGCAGCCGGCCTTAAGATAACCGTATTCAGGCAGGCCAGGCTTATGCCGACCACCAGCGCGTCGATGCTGGTAGCCACTGCCAAAAGGAAAAGGGTTTTGCTTTCCAGCACGTCCATTTTCATGGACAGATTTTTATTGCAGTCCTCATTTTCCTCCCTGACGGCTTCCAGGATCATCTTTATTCCTATATAGCTTAAGAGCAGCAGTACGACCCAGTGGTCAAATTCCGAGATGTAGCTTAC
>JAKOSZ010000003.1 GCA_029776555.1 Bacillota bacterium
AGATTCTTACCACCGTTACGCTGGGCGCCCTGGGTGACGTTCAGATGCTGGACGGCATAGACCTGGAGGAGACTAAGAGATATATGCACCATTACAACTTCCCGGGCTACAGCACCGGTGAGGCTAAGCCTGTGAGAGGCCCGGGCAGAAGGGAAATAGGCCATGGGGCCCTGGCCGAGCGGGCACTGGAACCGGTCATCCCCAGCCAGGACGAGTTCCCCTATGCCATCCGGCTGGTATCGGAAGTGCTGATGTCCAACGGTTCCACCTCCCAGGGCAGCGTCTGCGGCAGCACCCTGGCCCTCATGGATGCGGGAGTGCCCATAAAGAAGCCCGTAGCAGGCATTTCCTCGGGTCTGGTTATTGACGAAAATGATCCCAACCGCTATGTGCTCTTTATAGATATCCAGGGCATAGAGGACTTTTTCGGAGATATGGACTTTAAGGTGGCGGGGACAAAGGACGGCATTACCGCCATACAGATGGACATCAAGGTTGACGGGCTCAGCTACGACATTATCGAAGAGGCCCTGGAACTCACCAGGAAGGGCAGGGTAAAGATCATTGACGAGGTCATATTGAAGACCATACCTGAGCCGAGAAAATCCCTCTCACCCTATGCTCCCAAGATATTTACCACCACCATAGACCCCGAGAAGATCAGGGAGGTAATAGGGCCGGGCGGAAAGATAATCAACAGGATCATTGCCGATACCGGCGTAAAGATTGACATTGAGGACGACGGCAAGGTTTATGTGGCAAGCACCAGTGAAGAGGCCGGATTAAGAGCGATCAAGATAATAGAGGGGATCGCCGGCGATGTCCAGCCGGGCCAGGTATACCTGGGCAAGGTGGTAAGGATAATGAACTTTGGCGCCTTTGTGGAGTTCCTGCCCGGCAAGGAAGGACTTGTGCATATCTCCAAGCTGGACACCAAGCGCGTAGCCAAGGTGGAAGACGTGGTCCATGTGGGCGACGAGGTCCTGGTAAAGGTACTGGACATTGACAAGCAGGGAAGGATAAACCTCTCAAGAAAGGATGCCATTCTGGCGGAAGAAAAAGCCAAGACGGAGCAAAAAGCAGGCCCCATGAAAAGGCGGAACTAGGATACGGTAATCAATGGATTTGTGCGGTTGATATGGCGTAAACCCTTGTCGTTTACGCCATTATAGTTGTTGGGTATCATAAGATTAAACGGGATAAAAAGCGGAGGGAATATGCTTCAAAAGTTTAAATTGGATAACGGAGTCAGGGTTGTCTGTGAGAAAATACCCCATGTCAGGTCGCTTTCCATCGGTATCTGGGTTGGTGCGGGCTCAAGGAGTGAGGAAGCCCGTAACAACGGCATATCCCACTTTATTGAGCACATGTTTTTTAAGGGCACGGAGACGAGAACAGCCAGGGAGATAGCCGAGAGCTTTGACAGCATAGGAGGGCAGCTTAACGCCTTTACCGGCAAAGAGTGCACGTGTTACTACGCCAAGGTTTTGGACACATACCTGGAAAGAGCGGTGGATGTGCTGGCGGACATGTTCTTCAATTCGAAGCTGTCGGCTGAAGACGTTGAAATAGAGAGAAAGGTCATACTTGAGGAAATAGGGATGTACGAAGACACTCCTGAAGACCTGGTGCACGACTTGCTGTCGGGAGGGGTGTGGGACGGGAACCCCCTGGGTTACTCCATCCTGGGTACAAAGGAGAGCTTAAAGGGAATTGACAGGGCAATGATACAGGAATACATGAGAGAGAACTACACCCCTGTCAATACGGTAATTTCAGTGGCCGGAAACTTTAAGGAAAGCGAACTCACCCGGCTTTTGGAAAAGTACTTCGGAGGATGGGAATCAAAAGCCAATAGGACGTTGGAGTGCCAGGAGGCCGAGTTTCAGAAGAAAGTCCTGTATAAGAAAAAGGACACGGAGCAACTCCACGTGTGCATAGGTTTTAACGGGGTGGAGCACGGCGACGACAGGCTGTATTCTCTGCTGGCGGTGAACAACGTCCTGGGGGGAGGAATGAGCTCCCGGCTGTTCCAGAAAATCAGGGAGGAAAAGGGACTGGTTTATTCCATATACTCATACCCTTCCTCCTATAAGAAAGCCGGCCTTTTTACCGTTTACGCGGCAATGAGCCCCGGCCAGCTTAAAACCGTTACAAAGCTTATTGCGGAAGAGATAAACAAGCTGCAGGATGAGGGCTTGAGCGATGCGGAACTGGCCAAATCGAAGGAACAGCTTAAGGGAGGCTATATCCTCGGGCTGGAAAGCACCGGCAGCCGCATGCACAGCTTGGGCAAGTCGGAACTGCTGCTGGGTGAGATATTCACACCGGATGAGGTGCTGGCGAAAATTGACGCGGTTACGGAGGAAAGCGTGAAAGAAGTAATTGAAAGCGTATTCGTACTTGACCGGATGAGCACCGCCGTGGTGGGAAACATAAAAAAGGAAAAGGATTTGGAAAAGCTGTTGGGATGAAAACCCTTTTTTAAAAGCGGGAAGCACCGCCTTACGCATGGGATGGCGCTCCCCGCTTTTTTGTTATACAAGCACTCATTTATACCACGTTACATAATAATATATTAGCTTAAGCAGGAGGTTTATTGAGGAAGAGGGAACCATGGATAAAAGGAAATTTGCCGTTCTGGGTGGAGATTTAAGGAGCATAAAACTGGCGGAGTTTTTCGCATCTGACGGAAATGAGGTGAAAGTCTTCGGTTTTTCAAAAGGCAACTTAGATCTTGGCAAAATGCAGTGCTCAAACGCCAAGGAGGCCATTGAGGGGGCTGACGTGGTCTTAGGTCCGGTGCCATGTTCCAATGACGAAGAAACATTAAACGCGCCATTAAGTGCCGGTGCCATATACATAAACGACGTGTTTAAGCTCATGTCCAAAAACCAGCTCTTCATTGCCGGCAGAATAAGCAACAAGATTTTACAGCTTTCTCATGTCTACAACGTCTATTCCATAGACTTTTTGGAGAGGGAAGAACTGGCGGTGTTAAATGCTATCCCCACCGCCGAAGGGGCAATTCAAATTGCTATGGAGAAAATGCCCATTACGCTTCACGGAAGCAAAACCCTTGTGCTTGGATTCGGCAGGGTCGGCAAAACCCTTGCCAAAATGCTCCATGGCATAGGTTCTCATGTGTACGCAGGCGTAAGAAAATACTCCGATGCGGCATGGATAAAGAGCTATGGGTACAATCCTGTCCTTCTTGACAGCTTAAAAGACGTCCTGGGACAAATGGATGTGATATTCAATACAATACCCAGTCTTATACTGGACAGGGATCATCTTGAGAAAGTAAGCAGGGACTGCCTTATCATCGACCTTGCGTCAAAGCCCGGCGGAGTGGATTTTGCTTATGCCGAAAAGCTCGGCCTCAATGTTGTCTGGGCCCTGTCCCTTCCGGGGAAGGTGGCCCCCACAACCGCCGCCTTTTTCATAAAAGAAACCGTTTACAACATTTTAAAAGAATTGGGGGTGTAAAGATGGATCTCAATGAAAAAACGGTAGGGTTTGCGCTGACAGGTTCCTTTTGCACCCTGGACCAAGTGCTTGTGGAGATGGAAAAACTGAAAAAGGAAGGAGCCAATATTGTACCTATTATATCGGAAGCCGTTTCCAGGACCGACACCAGGTTTGGGAAAGCCCGGGACTGGAAAGAAAGGATAAAAGAAATTACGGGCAAAGAACCTATTGAGACTATTAAGGATGTGGAACCCATTGGGCCTTCTTCCCTCCTGGATGTGCTGCTGGTAGCCCCGTGCACGGGCAACACTCTGGCTAAAATTGCCAACGGGATTACCGATACCCCGGTCACTATGGCGGTAAAGGCCCAGCTGCGCAACCAGAAACCGGTTGTGATAGCCATATCCACCAACGACGGCCTTAATTTCAACGCCAGGAACCTGGGACTCCTTTTAAGGTCACGGAATATATACTTTGTGCCCTTCGGTCAGGATGACCCGGTAAAAAAGAGCACTTCACTGATAGCCAAGTTTGAGAAAATAATTCCGGCTGTAAAAGAGGCTTTGGAAGGAAGACAGATCCAGCCGGTACTGGAATGACCCCCTTTTATATCCTTCCTTCCCAAACTAAAAGTGCTTTTATTAAGCAGCTGTTCGACGGCTGCTCTTTGTTCTCAACAGGAAATTCAACGCCGCTTGACTGTTTGCCCATTAACTGTAATATGTAATTAAGTTGTCTTAAAAGGAAAGGAAAGTGAGGCATAAGCAAATGGGCCATAACAGTATGGTATCCCTGCTGTCGGCATTGGTATCCGGGGCTTTGGCGGCTGTTATACTCTTCCTGCTGGACACGCGCAAAAAGAAAAAGAGGTAGCCGGTCAGATTTAAAATGGCCATTTTGTACATTATAAGTATAAGATTCTACATTGTTTGATACTTCCGTGAAATATATAATCCATTTTGAATGTTAAGGCAAGAGCGTATGGTTCGGGGGAATGCAAAATGCCCAGCAAGCTTCGCCATTTAAGAAATGATTTTATGGAAGTGACATTATATGACGACGCTTCTGCCCGGCTGGTGGACTTAAACACCGGTATAGTCTGGGAAATGGGCCCTGTAGCCATACAGGAAGAAGGCAAAATCGACGAGGGGCATGTCTGGCTAAGGACCGAGAGGTCCGTATGCGAGGAATATCCCGGCCGATTTAAAGGGGAGCTTGAAGGCGGCCTGATTAAATACACCCTTTTTGGGCGCCAACGACGGCCAAAGGGGTATTTTTTATGTGAGGCAGCTTTAGAAGGACCCTGGCTTATCTTCAGACTGCACGAAATAAACAGTGAATTGCCCAGCCTTGTGTTTCCCCCTCCAATTCAATCCGAGAGCCTGGTCATACCCATGGGCGCAGGTAGATGGATTAGAAAGCCTCTGGAGGGAAGGCACTTTTACCCCCAGTTTTCCAGGCTGAACATGCGGTGGTTCGGAGGGCTGAAAGGCGACAACGGCTGGATGGCCATACTGGACGAAGGCTCTATGGACGCGGGAGTACTTGCCACAGGACTGTCCGTATCTCCGGGCTGGCTTAAGTCCCTGGGACAGTGGACTTGCCCGAGAAGTGTAAGGTATACCTTTACAAGGGGCGGTTACGTGGGCATGGCTAAGGCCTTCCGGAGATGGGCCATGGAAAGGGGGCTCTTTAAGTCTCTTAAGGATAAAATCCGGGAATGTCCCAATGCGGCCAATCTTAAGGGAGGCCGGATATTTTCCTTTTCCCAGGCCAGGATGAACAGGACTGTTGAAATGGTGGAAGACCGGCTCCTTCCTGTGACCAGCGAAATAAGAAAAGGTTCAGGAAAAGTCACCGTCAATTTCAGCCATGCCGATGCCATGAAGCTGCTGGATGAGGTAAAAGAGCTCG
>JAKOSZ010000033.1 GCA_029776555.1 Bacillota bacterium
AGGTCTATGACCTGGCGGTAATCGGCAACAAGCCGCTGGAGCCGGAAGCCATGACAAGGTTTATTGAGAGGACCAACCGGATATTAAACAGGTTTGCCCAGGAGGCCCTGTAGCCTTTTAAACTGCGGCGGCCTTAACCAGGGGGACGGTTCTTTAACCAAGGGGACGGTTCTTGTGGTTATTCTCAACCAAGGGTATGGTTCTTTTGTGTATTGTTAAGAACACAAAAGGACAATTCCTTTGCCCACTGCACAGAGGAACCGTCCCCTTGTGTCTCTGGGCACTGCACAGAAGAACCGTCCCCTCGTGTTCTGAGCACAGAAGAACCGTCCCCCTGTGCTCCAGGCGGGCAAAAAAAAGGGGAGATGGTAGTCTCCCCTTTTATATGCCTTTTTAACAAAGCCCCTTTTCCGGCTTTCAGACGGGGCGGTGCTTTTCCATAGATCCATTCTTCTCCCTTATTTCAACCCGGCGTATCTTCCCGCTTATTGTCTTTGGGAGCTCATCCACGAATTCGATTACCCTGGGGTATTTGTACGGCGCCGTCACTTTCTTCACATGGTTTTGGAGCTCCACCACCAGTTCCTCGCTGGGCTTATAACCCTTGGTGAGGACTACGGTGGCCTTTACTATCTGGCCCCTTACCGGGTCCGGGACGCCGGTGACGGCACACTCCAGCACCGACGGGTGTTCCAGAAGGGCGCTTTCCACCTCAAAGGGGCCTATCCTGTAGCCGGAGCTCTTTATTACATCGTCGGCCCGTCCTACGAACCAGAAGTAGCCGTCTTCGTCGCGCCAGGCCATGTCGCCGGTATGGTATACGCCGTCATGCCACACCTGGGAGGTTAGCTCCGGGTCCCGGTGGTAGCCCATAAACATGCCGACGGGAAGGCGTTTGTCCGTCCTTATGACGATCTGCCCCTCTTCCCCGACTTCGCAGGATTCCCCCTTTTCATTGACAATGTCCACGTCGTATCCCGGGGAGGGCTTGCCCATGGACCCCGGTTTTGGCTCCATCCAGGGGAAAGTGCCCAGCACCACCGTCATTTCCGTCTGCCCGTATCCCTCCATGAGCTTTATGCCGGTCATCCGGTAGAACTGGTGGTACACTTCCGGGTTCAAAGGCTCTCCCGCCACCACGCAGTAGTTCAGCCTGCTCAAATCATAGCAGGAGAGGTCTTCCTTTATGAGGAACCTGTATATGGTGGGCGGCGCGCAGAAGGTGGTGACGCCGTATTTGACCATCACGTTTAAAAGGTCTTTGGGGGCAAACTTGTGGTAATCGTACACAAAAACCGCGCTTCCGGCTATCCACTGGCCGTATATCTTACCCCATGCCGCCTTGGCCCATCCCGTATCGGCCACCGTGAGGTGCAGGCCGCCCTCCTGGACATTTTGCCAGTATTTAGCGGTCAATATGTGGCCCAGGGGGTAAGTGAAGTTGTGCTTTACCATTTTGGGCATGCCGGTGGTACCGGAGGTAAAATATATGAGGCTTATGTCGTCATTGGCGGTGGCCTGGTCTCCCGCAGGCCTTTCAAAGCGGTCGGAGGCCTTTTCCACTTCCGGGCTGAAATCTATCCAGCCCTCCCGCTGGGCGGAAAGACTTGCTTTAACTTTAAGGGTGGGGGAGGAGGGTGCGGCTTCCTCCACATGTTGTATGACCTCAGGGTCGCTGATGCAGACTATCATCTTCACACCGGCGGCGTTATTCCTGTAGACTATGTCCTTACCGGTGAGGAGGTGGGTGGCCGGAATGCACACAGCCCCTATTTTGTGGAGGGCCAGGAGGGAATACCAGAATTCATACCTTCTGGCCAGAATGAGCATAACCGGATCGCCCTTTTCAATTCCCACCGACTTAAAGAAGTTGGCGGTCTTGTTGGTGTATTTTCTGAGCTCTTCAAAGGTGATAACCTTATCCGCTCCCTTTTCGTCACACCAGACTATGGCAACCCTGCGGGGGGTCTCATCGGCTATTTTGTCAACCACGTCGTAGGCAAAATTGAAATTCTCCGGCACCTTGATTTTAAAATTTTCCAAATAGTCCTCGTAGGAGTCAAAATCGGTTTTTTCCAAAAATCTCTCCAGCATTTTAAAACCTCCGTTTCCCTGCGACACCCGTACGTTTGTCAAAATTCCGTTCCCCTTCAATCCCCAGGTGAAAGGCTGCGCCAGGGGGAAAACAACCCGGCCGTTTTTGTCAAAAGGGAAGGGACCAAAGGTACAGGGCATTAGAAGATGACTGCCAGAAACTTGGCGGGTTTCCCGTCTAAGGCCTGCATGCCGTGTTTCAGCGAAGAGTCAAAGTAGAGGGAATCGCCCTCGTTCAGCACAAGCTCGCGGCCGTCTATGATTATCCTGAGCCTGCCTTCCAGCACATAGTTAAACTCCTGTCCGGGGTGTGAGTTGTAGCTTATGCCGTTGTTTCCCGTGTCGGGGTCTACGGTGACCAGGAAGGGTTCGGCCTTTTTATTGACAAAGTTGTAGGCCAGGCTCTGGTACTTGTATTCCTTCCTTCTTTCAACGCTTACCCCTTTTCCCTTTCTGACAAGGCAGTAAGTGCGAAGCTTCGGGCCTTCCCCTGTGAGGATGTCGGTAAGCTCCACGTTAAACCTGTTGGCGATCAGATACAGGAAGCTGACAGGTATGTCCACATTGCCGCTCTCGTAGTCCTCGTATGTCTCTTCAGGGATGTTGAGTTCCTTTGCCAGTGCCTCCGGAGAAATTCCGTATATTTCACGAAGCTCCCTTATCCTTGCCGAAATCTGCTTAATCTCCTCAGGCATAAAATCACCCTTTCCCGCAAAATCCCCGTTGAGCAGGCGGTCTTAACACTCAAAACCAGCAGTCTCCAGTATACCTGCCTTATCAACCCGGGCTTATTTTCATTAAATAATAGCACAAAGCCCATCTTTAAAAAAGGCGAATTGCCGCCGTGGCAGAAAAAGGGTAAGAAAAGTGAAAAAAATTTAATGGAAATTCCTGCGGCGGGCCGAAGCCCTTTTTAAGAGAAAAAATTGTCAAAAGGCAGGGGATTCCATCCTGTAAAAAAATAAAAGTGCTACTAGAAAAGCCAATCATTATGTTATATTTATAGTGTTAAATTTATATTATCGTGGGTTTAAGGTGACCTTGTTTTATTTAAGTTGAAAAGCGATGCTGAAGAGTAAACTCGTTTATGCGGAGGAGAAGCGCAATGGCTGGAACTGTAAGAAGGATTTTTGTCGAGAAGAAAAAAGGCTTTGATATGGAAGCCCGGGCTCTATACAGGGATCTTAAAGATAACCTTGGCATAACAGGCCTGGAGGGCGTCAGGATTATCAACAGGTACGACGTGGAAGGCATCAGCGATGATGAATACGCGGCCGCAAAAAAGCTCGTTTTTTCCGAACCTCCCGTTGACCTGGTATGGGACGAAGAGATGGACTTCGGGGAAGGCTCAAGGGTTTTTGCGGTGGAGTACCTGCCGGGGCAATACGACCAGAGGGCCGATTCGGCCTCCCAGTGCATCCAGATGCTGTTCCACGGCGAGAGGCCGGCGGTGAGGGTGGCAAAAGTCGTGGTGCTGCAAGGGAGCCTCTCGGAGGAGGAGTTTAAGCGGGTCAGGGAGTACTGCATTAACCCGGTGGAAAGCAGGGAAGCCTCCATGGAAAAGCCCGAAACCCTGGCGGAAAAACCGCCGGTGGCCGAAGACGTGGAAGTTCTTACGGGCTTTATAAAAATGTCCCGGGGAGAACTGGAAGCCCTGGCGGAAGAGAAGGGCCTGGCCATGTCCATGGAAGACTTAGAGTTC
>JAKOSZ010000376.1 GCA_029776555.1 Bacillota bacterium
AAGCCCGAGGGCAATTCCTCCGCAAAGAGCAGGGGAGCCCCGTTGATACAGACCACGCCGTTTTCACAGGACAATGTCTTAACAGGGCCTCCTGCCGGACCAAAGGACCTGATGACCAGGTAAAAGGAAAACTCCTTTGCATGTGAAGCAAGGTTGGTCAACTCAACCGTAAAGTAGTCCCTTATATCGCTCAGCTCCAAATCCCCGTCGGTAAAAAGGCTTGATGACACGGCAATATCGCCTGCCCGCCAGCGGGAGTTGAGGACAGGCAAGCAGCCCTCTTCAAAACTCCAGCTCAGCTCGGAAAGCTCCTTTTCTTCCGGCGCATGGAGCCTGCCGTCTGCAAAAAGCCAGGTGGAGACAGCGTAGGTGCCGGGCCCCGGCGAAAAGGAATTCCCCGGCTCTACGGGTGTTTTGAAAGCCTCAAGTGAACCGGGCACTCCCAGTATGACATGGGTGTCTCCCCTGTTCCAAATCCAATGGGGATGAAGAGCCTTCATCTCCTTCATTTTCTCATGTTCGAAAACATTGTAATTGACAGCCACTGGCCCCACCTCCGGGAATTATATAACCTGACGGTCTCACCGCTATCATACCGGATATGCCCCATACTGGCAATAATTTAATTTCAACCTTTTATTTTTTCAACGAAAACGTTTCACAGTGAATTTCCAGGGTATATTCCATATGGAAATTGAAGAATATTTCCCGATGCCCGAAAAAGGCGGCATACCCTTGTACTTTCAAAAAAAAATAAGGGAGGGATAAACATGGATAATTTTAAAAACGAAATTTTTGAAAACTTAATCGGGGAGGTTTCCAAATGCTGTTTGGGGGAAGACCAGTGCGGCTCATGTGAAAAAGATAAGTGTTTAATCGGATACTGCAATAAATGCCTTGTAACAGCCTTAAAACAGCAGGACTGGTTTATCAGCGGCGGCATGGATAAGCTGCCCAGTTACGATACAAGGTTTTACGATGATGAAGTTGTGGTGGACGCCATAGGCTACCTCCTCAACCAGTGCAGAAACTGCAGCCTCTACCATGATGAGGAATGCATCATCAATATTATAAGGAGCGCCCTGGAAATCATCCTCCTGGGCGAAGTGCAGGAATACCGGGGAAGCGTATTGGTTTACCTGAACGACATTAAGAAGGTAAATGAAAAAATGGCCAACAGGATACTGGAAGCCTTTTACCGGAGGAAGAGCGAGTGGATGCCTGAACTGAAGCGTTAGCTCTTAACGGGCTTCAGCTCCTCATACATAAACCACATAACTTTTAATGCATAATACATACGGGGAGGTTGTCATATGGAGAAGAGAAATCTGACCGTTGAAAACCTTATCGGAGAGACAAAGGGAACCCAGCTGGAAAGAGTGGTGAAGCAGAACTTTACGGGAGAAACAAGTGAAACCGGACTGTACCTGGCCATAGCCAGGCTGGCCCAGCGCAAGGGTTATCCGGAAATCGCTGAGGTCTTAAAAACCATCGCCTGGGAGGAAGCCAATCACGCCGCCAGGTTTGCGGAAATGAACGGAATGATACAGGACGACTTGTTTGAAAACCTAAGACAAATGCTGGACGGAGAAACTTTCGCCAACAGCGGGAAGAAGGAAGCTGCCGACAAAGCTTCCGCTCTGGGGTTGGAAACTGCAAGGGACTATTTTAACGAATCGGCAAAGGACGAAGCAAGGCATGCAAGAATGTTGGAAGGAATTTTAAACAGATACGTTAAGTAAAAGACCCGGCACCAAACACAGACAGCCAGTCTCCGGGGCGGTTAAAAATACGGGCACGCAAGGTGATCCTCATTGTGTGCCCGTGTTTTAATTTAATTTGTTGTCAGTATAGATAATCTTGGCAGCATCACGGGAGGTAAAAAGAATTATTCATCGTAATACTCTTCATCCTCATCCAATTCGTCAAATTCTCTGTAGTGCCTGTCAAGGTCTCTCGTATACCCTCCAAGCTTTATAATAGCACTTCTGAATTCCATGT
>JAKOSZ010000377.1 GCA_029776555.1 Bacillota bacterium
GGCTTTAAGCCTGCAAGCTTTTATTCATTTCTCACTCCCCTGATCCTTCCCGTTGCAAAATCCTCTCCCGCCTCTATGATTTCCGTATCAAGCAAATTCCCTCTTATCATATTGTTTCCTTCGGCAATTACCCTTATGTAGTTTGACGTGGTGCCCTCGAACACACCGGGCCTGTTATCCAGCTCCTGTTCATACAGCACGGGCATTACCCTGCCCACAAAGCCCCTGTTAAAAAGCAGGGACTTCTCCCTGGCCAGGGCTATTAAGCGGTTGCTCCTCTCCTCCTTCTTTTCGGGAGGAACCTGGTCCTTGAACCTGGCCGCGGCTGTGCCCTTCCTGGGCGAGTATTTAAACACGTGCATCCTGGACAGGGACAGTTCGTCAAGAAAACGGTATGTCTCATCAAAGAGGTCATCGGTTTCCCCGGGAAAGCCCACCATCACGTCGGTGGTAATTGCCACATCCGCTATGCTTTCCCTCAACATGGCCGCCGCGTCCCGGTATTCCCCGGCGGTGTACTTCCTGTTCATCCTCTTTAATACCTCGTCGCTGCCGCTTTGCAGGGATACGTGGTAATGGGGGCAAAGCTTGGGAAGCTCCCTGGCGGTCTTCACAAATTCCGGCGTGATTACACGGGGGTCCAGAGAGCCCAGGCGGATCCTCAGCACCCCTTCCAGTTCATGCAATGCCTTTACCACATCCATGAGGGACAATCCGCCCAGGTCCTTGCCGTAGGAAGCTATGTGGATGCCTGTGAGGACCACTTCCTTAAACCCCCTGGCCGCAAGGCCTTTGACCTCTTTTACTATCTCCTCCGGCGGCCTGCTCCTGGCCGGGCCGCGGGCAAAGGGTATTATGCAGTAGCTGCAGAACTGGCTGCACCCGTCCTGTATTTTAACAAACGCCCTTGTGCGCCCCTGGTACTCCTCAACCCCCAAGCCCTCGAACTCTTTTTGGCGCATAATGTCCCCGACGGAGACGACGGGCTTTTGCCCTTTCTCCAGGGCCTTAACCAGTTCCACTATCTTTTGGCGGTTCCCAGTGCCGATTACCAGGTTGACTTCCGGCAGCTGGGCAACCTCCTGGGGCGAAACCTGGGCATAGCACCCGGTTACCACAACTACGGCGTCAGGATTTGTTTTTCTGGCCTTCCTGATCACCTGCCTGGATTTCCTGTCCCCCAGGCTGGTAACGGTACAGGTGTTTATTACATACACGTCGGCCAGGTCATCGAAATCCACTATTTCGTATCCTTCTTTTTTAAAGAGCTCCGCTATGGCTTCACTGTCATAGTAGTTTGATTTGCATCCAAGGGTAAAAACTGCGACTTTCTTTTTCATTTCTCCTCCCGGACAAATCCTGTATTTAATATTACCCGGCCAACCGGGTATTACACTTAAATATTCTCAAAAAGCATTGGCAAAAGCAATTATTTAATTGACTTGAAAAACCAAACAGGTTAATATAAAAATATAAAGGATAAAGCTGGCACTCCATATCCTAAACCAATACAAGAAGGGGGCATCCGGTAATGAAGACGTTCAACA
>JAKOSZ010000378.1 GCA_029776555.1 Bacillota bacterium
GGGAGGCGGCAGGATGATTGAGTTCACAGTACCGGGTCGGCCCCGGCCGAAGCAGAGGCCTAGAAAAGGCAAGCACGGTAATATATATACACCCCAGGAAACCCAGGAATATGAGCGCAAGGTTGCATGGTATGCGTTAAAGGCCATGCAGGGGAAAAATAAGATAACCGGGCCGGTCGGCGTTGAGATAAGGCTTTACTTCAAAGGCAAGAGGGCACCGGATATTGATAATTGTGCAAAATCCCTTTTTGACGGCATGTTGAACGTAGTGTTTGATGATGACCGACAGGTAAAAGAACTGCGGATAAGCAGGCACCGGGATAGGGAAGAACGGGCAGAGGTAAGGGTTTGGCCGGAGGTGCTGGCGGAATGAAATATGAGGTGTCAGGCATATTCGCGATAGAAACAGAGGCCGAGAACGAACAGGAAGCAAGGGTAAAAGTACAGCTTATTTTGCAAGAAAGGGGAATTGACGGGTGTGTAATACAGGTGAAAGAGAGGAGGGAGGGCAGTGCCAGGAAATAAATAAAAAAGCAAGGCCGGTTTACCGGCGACTAATGCCGGGCCGACCCTGCATATATATTGTACACCCTACTACTCTATGTGTCAATAAGGACAGTTTTCAACAAAAAAGAACGGAAGACGGAGGTGGGGACATGAGGACCCCCTATACCTGGAGTGAAATTACTGACATCCTGTCCCTAGTGGCGGACAGATTGCAGGTCAGGGATAGGTGGGAGTATGAAAGGTGGCACCACCGGGCCGCAGAAAAGACCCGGGAGCTCCGGGAAAGTATTGCCAGGCGAAATATGAAGCAGGGCCGGGCAAGGGGCGGGCTGGTGGTGACGGTGGGGGAGATTATGAGGCAGAAAAGGGAGGCAAGTGCATGAGAGATATTAAATTTCGCGGGAAAGCTGATATAGAACGATTGAATGAGTTTAACGAGTTTAACGAGTTCGGCATTCCCCATCAAAATGGCTGGGTTTTTGGCGCATATGTTCATAATGGTGGCGTGAACCCGTATATTATTAGCCATGATGTTGCGGAGAGCTGCGAGGAATATTTTAGCCCTGAATGGTGGTGTCCTGTCGATCCCGCCACCGTTGGCCAGTTCACGGGCCTGAAGGATAAGAGTGGGCGGGAGATTTACGAGGGGGATGTGGTTAAATATGGCGACACAATCCATGAGGTAGTTTTTGAGCAAAGAAATAACACCGCCTATTTCGGGCTTGTTTATTCGCCGGAAGAAACGCGATCTTTCGGGCATTATCAAGATTTGCAACAAATCGAAATCATCGGCAACGTCCACGATAACCCGGAGCTTTTGGAGGAAGCGTGGTGAGTATTCACCTACAGTGCCCAAGGAGGAGGGGACAACGTGAGCAAAAAGGAATGGCATAAGCAGGCGGAATGTATACACTGCGAGTATTTCGGTCGGTGCGAAGTGCACTGGGGGATTAAGTGTACTCGACGGGGAGGGAAGAGGGTGCCGAGGTTTAGGTCTTTCGACGAGTGGGGACAGTTACAGGAAGCATAAGAAAGCCCGCCAAACCGGCGGGCCCCTCGGGAAACCTATCCAAGTCAAGTTTATCATATCCCGAGGGGGTGGGCAAGTGGAGGAGGAACTGTATCGCAGGGTAGAAAGAATTCTGTATTCTTATTACCGCAAGTTGCAGGAGGTGGCAAGGAAAAAGCAGGCCCTGGCGACAGTCGAAAACCACATAAAGGATATTCGCCGGCTGCTTGTAGATGCAGACGAGCTAATCCCATCCCTCGGCATGACAGGAAAATATGCTGTCGCAGTTGGCGGGAGTAGAGGGCTAGGAAGCCCCACCGAAAATATATATCAGCTGCATTCCCGGACTGTGGGACATCTGCAGAACCAGCTTGCCAAATTGATGCACCGGAAGGTAAAGCTTAAAATGCGGATTATGCGGCTGGAAGTGGAAACGGAGGGCATTACATTTATACTGGGGTTTCTAGAGGATGTGGAAAGGGATATTGTAGAGCAAAGGTATTGCTATAAACGCAGTAACCTACAAATTGGGATGGCGCTAGGGATGGACGAAAGCACAGTTCGGTACAAGCGGCAGGCCATCATAGAGAAGATAGGAAAGTACTTGGGGAAATAACTTTCCCGAGTTTTTCCCGAGTTTTTCCCGAATATTGAAGGGGTTTTATGCTAGTCTGTATACAAGGGAGCCGTCCGGGAGGGCGGCTTTTTGTTGTGGGGTGATGCACATGGAAACAAATGTCGTAATACTTGGCGA
>JAKOSZ010000379.1 GCA_029776555.1 Bacillota bacterium
GGTCATTGACACCTACTGGTCCGACCACTGCCGTCACACGACCTTTAACACCTGTATTGACGAAATCCGGGTGGAGGACGGGAAATACGCCGGCATACTGAAAAAGGCGCTGAAGAGCTATTTCAGCACAAGAGAGAAGGTATATGCCGGCCAAGGCGGCAGGGACATAAGCCTGATGGACCTGGCCACTATGGGTATGAAGGAAATGAAGTCAAGAGGGCTTTTGGATGACCTGGAGCAGTCGGATGAAATCAACGCCAGCAGCATAAGGGTGCAGGCCCGGATAGACGGTAAGACGGAAGAATGGCTCGTGATGTTTAAGAATGAGACCCACAACCATCCCACGGAAATCGAGCCCTTCGGAGGGGCTGCCACATGTTTGGGGGGAGCCATCCGGGACCCCCTTTCCGGGAGGGTATATGTGTACCAGGCCATGAGGGTGACCGGCAGCGGGGACCCCAGGAGGCCGGTGAAGGACACCCTGCCGGGCAAGCTGCCCCAGGTTAAAATAACCACCGGGGCTGCGGCGGGCTATAGCTCCTACGGCAACCAGGTGGGCCTGGCTACCGGGCAGGTGGCGGAAATATATGACGAAGGCTATGTGGCAAAGAGGATGGAGTTAGGAGCGGTTATCGGCGCCGCGCCCAGCAGGAACGTGGTAAGGGGAAAGCCTGCCCCGGGCGATGTGGTAATACTGCTGGGGGGCAGGACCGGCCGCGACGGATGCGGAGGGGCCACCGGTTCTTCCAAGCAGCACGATGAAACCTCCCTTGCGAAGAGCGGGCCCGAGGTGCAAAAGGGCAATCCGCCCATAGAGAGGAAAATCCAAAGGCTTTTTAGAGACCCCGAGGTCAGCGTAATGATTAAGAAGTGCAACGATTTCGGCGCCGGAGGGGTGTCGGTGGCCATAGGAGAGCTGGCCGACAGCCTTGACATTAACCTTGACGCCGTGCCCAGGAAGTATGAAGGGCTGGACGGGACCGAACTGGCCATTTCCGAGTCCCAGGAGAGAATGGCGGTAATGGTGGAAGCCAAAGACGCGGAGAGGTTTATAGCCAAAGCCCGGGAAGAAAACCTGGAAGCGGTGCCGGTGGCCGAAGTGACCGACAGCCGCAGGCTCAGGATGTTCTGGAGAGGGAAGTGCATAGTGGATATTGCCAGGGACTTCCTGGCGACCAACGGCGTAAAGAGGCATACAAAAGCCTTTATCGCTTCCCCGGACGGGGACAGGGACTTCTTTAGGAGCATGCCCAAAGCGGTGGAGGAAAAGCTTTGCAACTTAAAGGACGCCTGGAAGGCAAACCTTGAAAGGCTTGACGTGTGCAGCCAGAGAGGCCTTGTGGAGAGGTTTGACAGCACCATAGGGGCCGGTACGGTACTGATGCCCTTCGGCGGCAGGTACCAGCTGAGCCCTGCCGAAGGCATGGCCGCCAAGCTGCCTGTGCTGCACGGGGAGACCAGCACGGCAACCCTTATGTCCTTCGGCTTCAACCCTTCACTGAGCAGCTGGAGCCCGTTCCATGGCAGTGTTTATGCCGTCGTGGAAGCAGTGGCGAAAATCGCGGCCATGGGAGGCGACTACAGCAGGGTGCGCCTGACCCTGCAGGAATACTTTGAAAAGCTGGGGCATGACCCTGTCAAATGGGGCAAGCCCTTGAGCGCCTTGCTGGGGGCCTTCTACGCCCAATCGAAGCTGGGCATTCCCTCCGTTGGCGGAAAAGACAGCATGTCGGGCACCTTTAAGGATATGGGCGTTCCGCCTACCCTTGTGGCTTTTGCGGTAGGGGTGGCGGATGTTAAGGACATATTGTCCGTTGAGTTTAAGAAGGCGGGAAGCAAGGTAATCTATTTAGAGCTTCCCCGGGAGGACGAACTTCCGGACTTTGAGGCCTTTGCCCGCAACTGCCGGACGCTGTACCGGCTGGCCGGGGAAGGAAAGATATTGGCCGCGTCCACCGTAAAAGCCGGTGGAATTGCCGAAGCGGTGACAAAGATGTGCTTCGGGAACATGATAGGCATTGTTTTTGAAAAGCCCATCTCCCCCATTGACCTTTTTGCCCCCCGCTATGGCTCCTTCATACTTGAGATAGACGGAGCCGAGGACGAAGGGGAGCTGTTCAGAGGCATAGGCTTTAAGGTCCTGGGCAGGACCAGCTCCAAGCCCAGTATAGACGTCAACGGGGTATCCATAGATCTCAATGAAGCGCTGGAAAGCTGGGAGAAGCCGCTGGGAAGGGTATTTCCCACCGAGCCGTCGGAAAAAGCCGCCGGGAAACCGCGGGAGTTTTACCATGACGGAAGGGGGAGTTCCAAAGCTGCCATCAGGATAGCAAAGCCCAGGGTGTTTATGCCCGTATTCCCGGGAACCAACTGCGAGTACGATACCGCCAGGGCTTTTGAAAAGGCGGGGGCCCTTGTTAACATGCTGGTGATACGCAACCTGACCCCGCAGGACGTGAGGGATTCGGTAGA
>JAKOSZ010000380.1 GCA_029776555.1 Bacillota bacterium
ACGGTGTTTGTAACCGGCGACAGCGCAGCGGAAGAGACCATAACCGAAGCCAGGCCCTTCTTTGAAAGGCTGGCCGGGGTAGGAGAACTTAAGATACAGGGGAACAAGGAAGGAATACCTTCCAATGCGGCGGCGGCAATAATAGCGGGAGCTGAAATCTACATGCCCCTGGAAGACCTCATTGACATTGCGAAGGAGATAGAAAGGCTGGAAAAGGAGAAGGCCAGCCTGGAGAAAGAGCTGGAGAGGGTAAACGGGAAGCTTGCCAATGAAAACTTCATTAGGAAAGCCCCGGCAAAAGTGGTGGAAGAGGAGAGGGAGAAACAGGCCGGGTACAGGGACATGTACTCAAAAGTGGTGGAAAGGCTGAAAGTTTTGAAGGGGCAGTAAGGGAAAGGGAGCTCAATAAAAAAAGGGCCCAAAACCGGTAACTATTTGACTCCCGGCCGCTTCTTTGGTATAAAGTTATTAAGGGGAGTGCTTTATGCCTTGTTGTAAAGGGGTGTGCTGATGAAACTGGTTTTGGCCATTGTGCATGACGAAGACGGTCCCAGGGTTATGGATGAACTGAACGCCAAAGCTTTCAGCGTGACCAAGCTTTTCTCAAGCGGAGGCTTTTTAAGGGCGGGAAACACCACGCTTTTAATCGGGGTGGACGAAAGCAAGGTTAAAGACGTCATACGGATTATCGAAAGCAAGTCAAAGAGCAGAAAGCATGACGTGAAGACTTCGGCCAAGAAGGATGGCGCGGCTTCTTCCCAGGTTGTAATGAAGGGAGCCACCATCTTCGTCATGGATGTGGAAAGGTACGACAAGGTTTAAGATTGGGACAAGGGGACAGGAACCTTGTCCCTCGAGGGACAAGGTTCCTGTCCCCTTATTTTATATGGGAGGTTGTTATGGCCAAGGTTACATTTGATGAGGAAAGATGCAAGGGGTGCCGGTTGTGTACCTCTGTTTGTCCGAAGAACATAGTTGTTATTAAAGAAGATATCTTAAATTCAAGGGGATACCACCCTGCCGGAGTTACTGACATGGAAAAGTGCATCGGCTGCGCTTTTTGCGCTGTCATGTGCCCTGACTGCGCTATTACGGTGGAGAGATAGGGGGGACGGCAATGGGAGAGAAGTATCTGATGAAGGGGAATGAAGTCATCGCTGAGGCGGCCATAAGGGCGGGCTGCAGGTATTATTTCGGCTATCCCATAACTCCCCAGACCGAGATTGCCCACTACATGGTCCAGAAACTGCCGGAGGCGGGCGGGGTCTTCCTCCAGGCGGAAAGCGAAGTGGCGGCAATCAACATGGTCTACGGGGCCGCCAGTGCGGGAGCCAGGGTTATGACTTCCTCATCCAGTCCCGGCATAAGCTTAAAACAGGAGGGAATATCCTATGCTGCCGGAGCCGAACTGCCGGCGGTGATAGTAAACATAGTGAGGTGCGGCCCGGGCCTGGGGGGGATATTGCCGGCCCAGTGCGACTATTTCCAGGCAGTGAAAGGCGGAGGGCACGGGGACTACAAAATGGTGGTGCTGGCGCCGTGCAGCGTCCAGGAGCTCTATGAACTGACAGTGGAAGCCTTTAATATTGCCGACAGATACAGAATCCTGGTGATGATAATGGGGGACGGCATCCTGGGCCAGATGATGGAGGCCGTAGAGTTCAAAGACAGGGAGAACATTGAAG
>JAKOSZ010000381.1 GCA_029776555.1 Bacillota bacterium
ACCTCCATGCTTGACCCCATCGGGAGAAAAGAGGTTATGCAGGTATTGAAAAAGCTCAACCGGGAAGAGGGCATAACGGTAATACACATAACCCACAACATGGATGAAGCCGCCCAGGCGGACAGGGTCATTGTCATTGATGAGGGCAGGGTGGCGGCTCACGGCAGCCCGAGGGATGTCTTCTCCGATGTGGAAAAGATAAAAGGCATGGGCCTGGACGTCCCCCAGGTGACGGAGGTACTGTACGAGCTTAAGAAAGAGGGTTATGACCTGCCCGTCAATGTGCTGGATGTAGATGAAGCCTTTGAAATTCTGGTAAAATCCATAAAAAAGCCGGAGGAAGGCGGCAGTTGCGGTTAAACTTTAAA
The DNA here is from genome assembly GCA_029776555.1 of Bacillota bacterium. Lineage (GTDB taxonomy): Bacteria > Bacillota > Clostridia > Acetivibrionales > JAKOSZ01 > JAKOSZ01. The sequence goes on from JAKOSZ010000381.1 coordinate 369, forward strand.
ATGCCGGTACCAGCCCCTTAAGGATTTCTCAAGCCTTCAGGCACAGGTTCCGAATTTGCTTTTCCCGTGGGACACGGCTTTTCACGGCTTTCTTGAGCGGTATACCCTGATACCACCGCTTTTTTCCACGTCTTCCACGTTTCCAAACTGTTCGAGCATCATCTTTTTCAAACTGGAGCCTCCCTTGTTGTGAAAGGCAACCAGCCACAGAGATCCCTGGGAGTTCAAATGGGAATAGCTTTCGCTTATTAAGCGGCCTAAGAGTTCTTTCCCCGCGGCAATGGGCGGATTTGCCACGATATCGTCAAAGAGGTGCTCTGGCATGGCGGAAAAGAGGTGGCTTTTTATAACTTCCACCTTGAGCTTGTTCCTTTGGGCGTTTTTCCGGGCATAAATAACGGCCCTTTCGTTTATATCGCTTAAAACAAGCTCTTGTTCCGGGTACAGGGCTTTTATAAAGAGGCCGATGGCGCCGTATCCGCAGCCTAAGTCAAGGACGGCGCTGCCGGAAGGGGCAAAGCTTTCCACCAGCAGTTTTGAGGCCTTGTCCATCCTGTCGGAAAATGAAAAAACGCCGCTTACCGAGGTAAGGGTCAAGACCCGTCCTTTTATGGAACAGGAAAACTCCTTCTCCTTAAGCGGCGAATTTGGCTTTTCGGTGTAATAGTGTTCACTCACGCCTGACTTCCTCCCCGGCGCATGGACGGGCCCTGTCCTTCTACCCGGCGGTGGAACAGGAGACTTGTCCCTGCGCCCCATAGTGGAATATTTAGGAAAAATGGGACGAGGGACCTGTCCCCGTGTCCCAAAGTGGAAAATTGAGGAAAAATGGGACAAGGAACCTGTCCCCGTGTCCCAGATTTGATGTTCGTTTTATAACTATTATAATATAATAATATATAATAAACACACATTACCGCGGAAGCTTTTTATTTTTATGAAGTCTGGAGATGCCTATGCCGATAATAGTTGAAAACCTTTCATATACCTATATGAAGGGGTCGCCTTTTGAAAGGGCGGCCTTAAGAAACATAAACCTTAAGATTGACGACGGGGAATACGTTGGAATAATAGGCCATACGGGTTCCGGCAAGTCTACCCTTGTCCAGCACTTTAACGGGCTGCTGAAACCCACTTCCGGCCGTGTGGTTGTAAACGGCATGGACACCATGTCGAAGAACTTAAGGGACTTAAGGAGAATCGTGGGGATTGTGTTCCAGTATCCCGAGCACCAGCTCTTTGAGGAAACTGTCTATAAGGATATAGCCTTTGGCCCCTTAAAAATGGGCCTGGACGAAAAGGAAACGGATACGCGGGTAAAAGAGGCCATATCCAAAGTAGGCCTGGGTGAGGAGTTGTTAAACAAGTTACCCTTTGAGCTTTCAGGAGGGCAGAAGCGGAGGGTGGCCATTGCCGGCGTGCTGGCCATGAAGCCGGAAATCCTCGTGCTGGATGAGCCCATTGCCGGGCTTGACCCGGGAGGCAGGGACGAGCTCCTGGGCTTCATAACAAACCTGCATAAGAGCATGAGGGTCACCGTTATCCTTGTGAGCCACAGGATGGAAGACATAGCCAGGCATACTAAGAGAGTAATTGTCATGAACCGTGGGATGATAGAGATGGACGGAAAGCCGGCGGAGGTTTTCCGGGACGTGGAAAGGCTTGAGGAAATAGGCCTTTCGGCGCCGCAGATCACTTACCTCATGAGAAAGCTTAAGGCCGTCATGCCGGAAATAAGAGACGACATCTATACCGTTGAGGAGGCCAAGAAGGAGATTTCAAAGTACATAGGCCATTTGCTTTAAAGGCAGCTATGAAAAACCTTAATAGCGATGTAAGGAGCAAACCATGATTAAGGATATAACTTTAGGCCAGTACATACCCGGGGATTCGGTTTTGCACAGGGCCGACCCCAGGACAAAAATGCTGTCAATTGTGCTGTACACGGCGGTGGTGCTTACGGTTAACAGCTATATGGGCTACACCCTTGTTTTGCTTTTTACCCTGCTGGCGGTCCGGATTTCGGGCATCCCCTTCAAATACACCTTAAAAGGCCTTAAGCCGGTGCTGTTTATCGCTGTTTTCACCGCCGTAATAAACATCTTCTTCACCGGCGGGGGAACCCTGCTTTTCCAATACGCCTTTATCCGCATTTCCTATGAAGGCCTGGGGGCCACTTTGAGGATGATTTTCAGGCTTTCCACCCTGGTCATCGGGGCTTCCCTGCTTACCTTTACCACCACGCCTATCCGGCTCACCGACGGCATTGAGAACCTCATGGCTCCCCTTAAGAGGATAGGGGTGCCGATACACGAGATGGCGATGATGATGACCATAGCCTTAAGGTTTATTCCCACCCTCCTGGAGGAGACTGAAAAGATAATCAAGGCCCAGGCGGCCAGGGGAGCCGACTTTGACACGGGAAACTTTATAAAAAGGGCAAAGAGCTACATGCCGGTGCTGATACCCCTATTTGTCAGCGCTTTCAGGAGGGCCGACGAGCTTGCCGTTGCCATGGAGGCAAGGTGTTACAGGGGAGGGGTGGGGCGCACCCGCTTAAGGCAGCTTGAAATCACAAGGCTGGATTACGGTCTGGCGGCAGTGGTACTGTTCTTTGCCGCTGTCATATGGCTTTTGGAAGCAAGCGCTCTATAGAGTCCTGGCCAAGGGAAACATCCCGGGAGTGTTTTCCCCGGGTTTATAAAAATCATAGGGGGAATGTAAGCATGTATTACCTGGGCATAGATCTGGGGGGCACAAATATTGCCGCCGGTCTTGTAAGCGCAGACGGAAAAGTAATGCGCAAGGACAGCATTCCAACCCGCCGTGAAGCGGATTACCGTGAACTGGTGAAGGATATGGCCGCACTGATGAGGAAGCTCTTAAAAGACGCAGGGGTAAGGGAAGAGGAAGTAAAGGGCGTGGGTATAGGCAGCCCGGGCATTCTTGACGAAAAAAAGGGGATACTGATCTACGCCAGCAATCTCCAAAACTTGAAGGGCGCACCCCTGGTCAGTGAAATGGAGAAATACGTCAACTGCCCCGTTTACCTTGGGAACGACGCCAATGTGGCTGCCCTGGCGGAGAGCGAGGCCGGAGCGGCCAGGGGCTCCCGCCACTCGGTTACGGTGACCCTGGGGACCGGAGTGGGAAGCGGGGCGGTTATTGATGGCAAGATATACAGCGGATTTAACGGAGCGGCCCTGGAACTGGGGCACATGGTCATTGTCGTCGACGGGGAACCGTGCGGCTGCGGGCGGAAGGGCTGCTGGGAGACCTATGCGTCGGCCACGGCCCTGGTCAGGCAGACCCGGAAGGCAGCCCGGGAGCACCCGGAGTCGATGGTCAACAAGCTGGTGGACGGAGACCTTTCCAAGATCAACGGGAGGACGGCCTTTGACGCGGCAAGACAGGGGGACGAGGTTGGGAAGCTTTTAGTGGAGCAGTACATAAAGTACGTTGCAGAGGGACTTATAAACATCATCTCCATCTTTATGCCGGAAGTGCTTGTGCTGGGCGGAGGGATATGCAACGAGGGCGAATACCTGCTGAATCCCTTAAAAGAACATGTTTTAAAGAGATTTACCAACTACGTCCTGCCCCTGACGGAGATAAGGCTTGCCCAAATGGGCAATGACGCGGGAATTGTGGGGGCCGCCATGCTTGCAAAGACGGCGAAGGAAGGTGGGTAAACGGCCCAATGCGCAACATTAAGCTTACCATTGAATACGACGGCACCAATTACAGCGGCTGGCAGAGCCAGAAAAACGCCCTTTCCGTTCAGGCGGTGATAGAGTCTGCCATAAAAGAGCTTACGGGAGAAGACTGCCGGCTTACAGGCGCCGGCAGGACCGACGCCGGAGTACACGCCCTGGGGCAGGTGGCCAATTTTTATACAAATTCCGCCATACCTGCCCAGAGGTTTTCTTATGCCCTAAACGGCCTGCTCCCCCGGGATATAGTCGTTATCGCTTCCCATGAGGTTGACGTGGACTTTCATTCCAGGTTTTCAGCCGTGGGGAAGAGGTACAGGTACCTGGTGTACAATTTCCCCATGCCCTCGGCCCTGTTGAGGAACCGGGCATACCACGTGCCTTTTGCCCTGGACCTTAAAGCCATGCAGGAGGCTGCCGGGTACCTTATCGGGAAGCATGACTTTGCGGCTTTCAGCGCCAGCGGCAGCAGCGTTAAGACCACCGTCAGGACCGTAACTTCCGCCTCGCTGGAAAAAAGTGACCGGCTCATCACCCTTGACATAACAGGGGACGGCTTTTTATACAACATGGTGAGGATAATAATGGGGACCCTTGTTGAGGTTGGCCTGGGGAAGATGGAGCCCGGGGCCGTTGAAGAGATATTAGAGAGCAGGGACCGCGGCAGGGCCGGCGCCACGGCGCCGCCCCATGGTTTGTACCTGGCGGAGGTGTATTTCAGAAAGGAAGACATGCCCGCCGTGTTAAAAAAATAAAATGACGAGCAATTATGAGCGAGCTAGAAGGATAATAGTTAAAAGAAACAGAGGAATATCAAGATAAATTAAAAAAATGGCGAAATGTACTTGACATGGTTCACGCGGCTGTATTAAAATGATAAAGTGTCTCTGACAAGGTTGCCCTTTGGTTTATGCCCACATGGAAGGCGGGTTTCAACCAAGCGGTTGCCCGGAACTTTTCTTCCTTTGGCATTTTAACCTAAGGGTCGTTTTGCTGCTTTAAGTGATGCGTAATGAGGAATGGGATAAAATAAGCTTGCAATAAAGGAGTAGTTTTAAGGAGGTAGACGGCTTTAATGAATACTTATATGGCTAAACCCGGAGAAGTGGAAAGAAAGTGGTATGTGGTGGATGCCAGCGGGAAACCGTTGGGCAGGCTGGCCAGCGAAGTCGCCCGGATATTGAGGGGCAAGCATAAACCGGAATACACGCCCCATGTTGATGTGGGGGATTTTGTGATAGTTTTAAACGCTGACAAGGTGGTTCTGACGGGCAAAAAGCTTGACAAAAAAATGTACAGGCGCCACACCCTGTACCCCGGCGGGCTTAAAGAAATGCCCTACCGGCAGTTTTTGGCCAAGATGCCCGAGAGAGCCGTGGAATTGGCTGTAAAAAGGATGCTCCCCCAGAACAGGCTGGGAAGGGCAATGTTTAAGAAACTCAAGGTATACAGGGGCGACCAGCACAAGCACCAGGCCCAGAAGCCTGAGGTTCTTAATATTAACGTCTAGTTGAGAGGAGGAAACGGTGCGATATGGCAGAGGTTCAATACAGTGCTACCGGGAGAAGGAAAAAGTCGGTTGCCAGGGTGAGGCTTGTTCCCGGCTACGGCAGGATTACCATAAATGACAGGGACATAGATGAGTATTTCGGCCTTGATACCCTCAAGGTAGTAGTCAGGCAGCCCCTGGTTGTCGCCAACATGGCGGACAAGTTCGATGTAATTGCCCGGGTGACGGGCGGCGGCCTGTCCGGCCAGGCGGGAGCAATAAAGCACGGAATAGCCAGGGCCCTTTTAAAGGCCGACGAGGAATTAAAGCAGGTTCTGAAAAAGGCCGGTTTCCTTACCAGGGACCCAAGGATGAAGGAGAGGAAAAAGTACGGCCTCAAGAAAGCGAGAAGGGCTCCGCAGTTTTCAAAGAGATAGGATTTTACAGACACCAGTCAAACGATTGGTGTCTTTTATTTTTTATTGAACTCGTTATATTTTCGGTAAAATAATACCGAAAATATATTGTTTTTTTTTAATGATTGGTGATATAATGTTTATAAAGAAACATATAATAGAGAAGAGATGAGCTTGTGAGGAGTAGTGTATATATGGACAACAATATGGCGAATTTCATAGATCGTCTTGTTTCTGTTTCTGATTTCAGCAAGGGAAAAACATCACACATTTTTGATGATGTTAAAAATAATAATGCTCAGTATGTGATTTTAAAAAATAATCAGCCGACTGCTGTTTTAATATCCGTTGAAGATTACAAACGAATAAAAAAGCTGGAAGAACTTCTTGAAAAGATTGAGACACAAATCCTGCTTGAACAGGCAGCAGAAGTTCAGAATAAATTAGATGAATCCACGATGTTGACAATGGAAGATGTTATGAAGAAATACAATGTTTCTGAAGAGGAACTGAAGTCGTGCATTGTCCTGTGCAGGTAATCCAGCAGGCGGTCTATCGGATTTAACTCATTGTATACCGAGTATACATATTTCTTGCTTCGCAGATTCACCCAATAGTTGAAGGCTGCAAGAGCCATCAATGAAATTATTACCAGGGGATTAAGGAATAAAAGTATGGATATGCAACCAATAAGGCTCAAAAGGGCCGGACCGATATCATACAGGTTATTGCATATCATGCGCACGCCGTAACTGCCTCTTCTTGCTTTCTGAGCCTTATCCAGCATCGCAGGATTTTCAGTATGGCCAAAATCCATATACATGGCCTTTATACCTATCTGTGTCCTGTAATGCATTCCCATGTGATTCAATCGCGGCTGTATGAATATGCAAGACAACACCATATTGGCGGAAAGGGTAATAAAAGTTACCAGACCGGCAGCAATAATTATGGCAGCCATGTATCCCACATTTCTTTCTCCTGTGAGCTGGTCTATCAGGAGTTTTGGCATCAGGACCGCAACAAATGGAAATATGGCATTGCACAAGGTCTTCAGGGCAAAGCACAGGAACATCGGTTTATCGTATCCCCAAAGGTCTTTCAGAAAGAAAATGACGTTCTGCCAGGTCGTGTACCTTGGTTTTTCCCGGGCGGGTTTTTCCTTTTTTACACTTCTCATAGCCAGAACCTCTCAAAAAATATTCATATCGTAAAATGCTGCGGGCCAACGTCAAGGATGCAATGCTCAAAGAATGGCTCATATGACATCTATTAGCTCTTATTATATCATGATTTTCACAAGCAGAAGCAAGTGCAACCGATGGGGAGGCAGCTGACTAAATCACCTGCCTCCCCATCGGTTAACCTCTTGTGTCCTTGAATATTGTTATTTTATATATGAAATTTCCATAGAAATCAAGGCTGTATATCCAGGAACGCGATTGGATGCAATAAATGGGGACAAAGGGGATTTACCGCCGCTTGGGCTGTTGTGGTATAATACTAACACAGGCAACAGGGGCCGACATTTTTTTAAACTTCACAGCAGACAAACGGCAACCTTTAAGGGTTTCTGTTTTTTTAGTACGGATTTCCGCATCAGGAGGGATAACAGTGCTGCTTATAAAAAACGGCAGGGTTTTTACCATGGCCGGTAAGGTTTTGGAGCCCGGTTTCCTTCTTGCAGAAGAGGGGAAAATAATTAGAGTGGCCGGCGACTGGGAAGAGATAAGAGAAAGGGTCGATGGCCGTGAAGACCTGGAGGTCATTGATGCCCAGGGGAAATTCGTGCTGCCGGGTTTCATCGACGCCCACTGCCACGTGGGCATGTGGGAGGACTCGGTGGGCTTTGAGGGAGATGACGGCAACGAGATGACGGACCCGGTCACACCGCAGCTGAGGGCCATAGACGGCGTATACTATGCCGACAGGGCTTTTGCTGAGGCGAGGGAAAACGGCGTCACTACGGTGGTCACGGGCCCCGGGAGCGCCAACGTGATTGGGGGGCAGTTTGCCGCTTTAAAGACCTATGGGGAGTGCCTTGACGACATGATCCTCCGGGAGCCGGTGGCCATGAAAGTGGCTTTTGGGGAAAACCCTAAAACGGTGTACCACGAGAAAAAGCAGACCCCCATGACCCGCATGGCTACGGCTGCCCTCTTAAGGGAAAATTTAAAGAAGGCCCAGGACTACAGGAGGCGGTTGGAAGAGCATAAAAAGGACCCGGACAAACATAAAGCGCCGGAATTCGATATGAAAATGGAAAGCCTCATGAAGGTGCTGGACGGGGAAATACCGCTTAAGGCCCATGCCCACAGGGCCGATGACATCCTTACCGCCATAAGGATAGCCAGGGAGTTCGGGGTGGGCATCACCATAGAGCACTGCACCGAGGGGGCTTATGTCAAAGACGTGCTTTCCCGGGAGGGGATCGGAGTTATTGTGGGGCCTCTTCTCACCGACAGGTCCAAGATAGAGCTGAGGAACCAGAGTTTAAAGACGCCGGGCATCCTCTCAGCCGAAGGCATCAAGGTGGCCATTATGACTGACCACCCCTGCGTACCTGCCCA
>JAKOSZ010000382.1 GCA_029776555.1 Bacillota bacterium
CCGTAACCATGACGGGGTGTATTGGCGTCTGCAGACTGGAACCCATTGTGGATGTCATAGATGAAAGCGGCAAAAAGGTGACCTACGTGAAAATGACGCCTGAGAAGGCAGTGAGAGTGGTCGTTGAACACATAGTTAACGGAAGAGTATGCACTGAATACACAATCGGGGCTGCAGAAGGTTTGAAGTAAAGGAGGGTCCATAGATGGAGATATACAGGTCGCACGTCCTGGTTTGCGGCGGTACAGGTTGTACGTCGGCCAACTCGCTGAAAATAATGGAGGAATTTGAAAGACTTCTGGCAGAAAACGGCCTTGAAAAGGAAGTAAAAGTTGTAAAAACAGGCTGCTTCGGTCTTTGCGCCAGGGGACCTGTTGTTGTGGTCTACCCCGAGGGTGCCATGTACACCATGGTGAAGGTGGAAGACGTAAAAGAAATCGTGGAAGAGCACCTTCTCAAAGGGAGACTGGTAAGAAGGCTTCTGGCTGGCAGCGAAGAGGCTGAAGATGCGGCAAAGGCTTTGGAAGGCCTGGACTTTTTCAGGAAGCAGTTGAGAATAGCCTTAAGAAACTGCGGTGTTATCAACCCTGAAAATATAGATGAGTACATCGCCCGCGACGGGTATAAAGCCCTGGGGAAAGTGCTTACCGAGATGACGCCCCAGGAGGTCATCGACACCTTAAAGAAGTCAGGATTGAGAGGCAGAGGAGGCGCCGGCTTCTTAACGGGCCTTAAGTGGGAGTTTGCAGCCAAGTCCCAGGACGACCAGAAGTACGTGTGCTGCAACGCCGACGAGGGAGACCCGGGAGCCTTCATGGACAGGAGCATCCTGGAAGGTGACCCCCACTCGGTCCTTGAGGCCATGGCAATTGCAGGTTACGCCATAGGTGCCAACCAGGGCTATATCTACGTCAGGGCAGAGTATCCCATAGCTGTAAAAAGGCTCAACATGGCCATACAGCAGGCCAGGGAATACGGGCTTTTAGGGAAGAACATATTCGGCACCGGCTTTGATTTCGACATTGAGTTGAGACTGGGCGCCGGGGCCTTTGTGTGCGGCGAAGAGACCGCCCTTATGACTTCCATAGAAGGCAGGAGGGGTGAGCCGAGACCCAGGCCGCCGTTCCCTGCGGTCAAGGGACTCTGGCAAAAGCCCACGATTTTGAACAACGTTGAAACCTATGCCAACATTCCCATGATCTTCCTTAAGGGGCCCGAATGGTTTGCCGGCATTGGAACCGAAAAGAGCAAGGGCACCAAGGTGTTTGCGGTCGGTGGAAAGATAAACAACACGGGCCTTGTGGAGATACCCATGGGAACCACCCTCAGGGAGGTTATATACGACATCGGCGGCGGTATCCCCAACGGCAAGAAGTTTAAGGCTGCCCAGACCGGCGGTCCTTCCGGCGGATGCATACCGGCCAGCCATATAGACACTCCCATAGACTATGAATCCCTGGTCCAGCTGGGTTCCATGATGGGTTCGGGAGGACTCATTGTCATGGACGAAGACACCTGCATGGTGGACATAGCCAAGTTCTTCCTGGAGTTCACCGTTGACGAGTCCTGCGGCAAATGCCCGCCCTGCCGGATAGGTACCAAGAGGATGCTGGAGATCCTTGAGAAGATCACCAGCGGCAAAGGCGAAGAGGCAGACATTGAGAAGCTGGAAATCCTCGCGAAAAACATAAAGGCTTCCGCCCTGTGCGGGCTTGGACAAACCGCACCGAACCCGGTTTTGAGCACTCTCAGGTATTTCAGGGATGAGTACATTGCCCATGTTAAGGATAAGAAATGCCCGGCCGGCGTTTGCAAGGCCTTCATGAAATACGTCGTTATGGCTGAGAAGTGCAAGAGCTGCGGTATCTGCGCCAGGAACTGCCCTGTGGGAGCCATAAGCGGACAGAAGGGCCAGCCTTACGTAATCGACAGCGACAAGTGCATCAAGTGCGGCGTGTGCTTTGAGAAGTGCCCGTTTAAGGCCATAGTCAAGGAAGCCTAAGGGAAGGAGAGTGTTGATGATGGAAATGGTCAATATAACGATAGATTCCAAAAAGATTCAGGTTCCCAAGGATTATACCGTGCTGGAGGCAGCCAGACACGCCAACATTAAGATTCCTACGCTTTGCTTCCTGAAGGGCATCAATGAGATCGGCGCATGCCGGATGTGTGTAGTGGAAGTAGAGGGGGCCAGGAGCCTGCAGGCTGCCTGCGTTTACCCGGTTTCCGAGGGGCTCGTGGTAAGGACCAATACCCCGGCGGTGAGGGAAGCAAGAAAGGTGACCTTGGAGCTCATCCTTTCCAACCACGACAGGAGCTGCCTCACCTGTGTAAGAAACCGGAATTGCGAACTGCAGAAGCTGGCGGAAGAACTCAACATAGAGGGAATCAGGTTTGAAGGCGAAATGAAAAAACAGCCCCTGGACGACTTCTCGCCTTCCATAGTGAGGGACCCCAACAAGTGCATTCTCTGCAGGCGCTGCGTCAGCATGTGCAAAAACGTACAGACGGTTGCGGTCATTGACACCATGGACAGGGGCTTTGACACTTCCGTAAAGTGCGCCTTTGACTTTTCACTGGGCGAGGTGCCCTGCACCAACTGCGGACAGTGCATTAACGTGTGCCCTGTGGGAGCGCTGAGAGAGAAGGACAGCACCCACGTGGTGTGGAAAGCCCTGGCCGACAAGGAACTCCACGTGGTGGCCCAGACTGCCCCGGCAGTCAGGGTGGCCCTGGGAGAAGAGTTCGGCATGCCCATCGGCACCAGGGTGACCGGGAAGATGGCAGCGGCCTTGAAGAGGTTGGGCTTCAGCAAGGTATTTGACACCGACACGGCTGCGGACCTGACCATACTGGAAGAGGGGACCGAGCTTATAGAGAGGCTGAATAACGGAGGAAAGCTCCCCCTGATAACCTCCTGCAGCCCCGGTTGGATCAAGTTCTGCGAGCACAATTACCCCGACCTTTTAGACAACCTGTCGTCCTGCAAGTCGCCCCATGAGATGTTCGGGGCCGTGCTCAAGTCCTATTACGCCGAGAAGATGGGGATTGACCCCTCAAAGATATTTGTGGTTTCCATAATGCCCTGTACCGCCAAGAAGTTTGAAGCCAGGAGGCCTGAGCTGGCCTCAACCGGCTACCCGGATGTGGACGCGGTTCTGACAACCAGGGAACTGGCCGCCATGATAAAAGAGGCGGGCATAGAGTTTGACAAGCTTCCCGATGAGCAGTTTGACGACCCCATGGGACCTGCTTCCGGCGCGGGAGTAATCTTCGGAGCCACGGGAGGCGTAATGGAAGCCGCCCTGCGTACTGTGGCCGAGATCCTCTCGGGCAAATCCCTTGACAGGGTCGAGTATGAGGAAGTGAGAGGTCTTGAGGGCATAAAAGAGGCCACAGTGGAAATCGGCGGAATGAAGATAAAGGCTGCGGTGGCCCACGGCCTCGGGAACGCCAGGAAGATCCTAGACAGGGTAAGGTCCGGCGAGGGCCAGTACCACTTCATCGAGATAATGGCTTGTCCCGGCGGCTGCATCAACGGCGGCGGCCAGCCCATACAGCCTTCCGAGGTCAGGAGCTGGACCAATGTGCCGGCAGCGAGAGCCAGGGCCATATATGAAGAGGACAAGGACCTGCCCATAAGGAAGTCCCATGAAAACCCGGCCGTTAAGATGCTCTACAGTGAGTACTTCGGCCAGCCGGGAAGCCACAAGGCCCACGAGCTGCTGCACACCCACTATGCCCGGAGGGAAAACTATCCGGTTAAGAATTAGTTGGAAATTTGACCACCAATTAACGGGGGGACGGTTTTCAAAAGATGAGGAAAGCCGTCCCTCTGCTTTTTCCAAAAACCAGGGGGACGGTTCTCCAACCAGGGGGACGGTTCTCAACCAGGGGGACGTCAACCAGGGGGACGGTTCTTCTGGTTTTGACGCACAAAACCAAGGGGACAAACCAAGGGGACGGTTCTGTTGGTTATGAAACTTAAGGGACGCATAGGTGGACGGTTCCCCTGTGTTCAAGAAGCGCACAAGGGAACAGTTTCTCAATGCTCAAGAAGCGCACGAAGAGGATAGTGCATCTTGACGCAGAGGGGGATGTTTCTTCCGTATTCATGAATTGCATGGGGGACGATTCTTCTGTGTTAAAAAGCGCACAAAAGAACCGTCCCCTTGTGTTCTTCCTGCTTTTTATTCAAATATGACGGTGGCGACGGGGCCCTGCCAGTTGAGCTCAAGCCACTGTCCCGAGGAGCTGAGGCTAAGGGAAGCGGGGAAGACCGGCTTCATCCTTTTGCCGGGCCTGGGGTTCTTAAGATAAGCTTCACAGGCCTGGCCGGGCTGAGCGCCCCGTATCCAGAGGTTTACCAGCAGTCCTTCCCCCCGGCCGTTTTCAATGCCGAACACCCGGACACCGTCGTTTACCGTAAGGCCGACATTGTCTTTAAAGCGTCCCAGCAGGAAGTACTCCGGGTATTTTTTCCGGGTTTCTATGAAACTCTTTAAAAGACCTGTGAAGACAGGGTCTTTGATAAGGGTCGCATACTGCACGTCAAAGGGTTTCCCCTGGCAGTAGGAGTGGCAGAGCTGCTGGAGGTCCTTGCTCATACCCGTCACAATCCTGCCGGGGAAGTGGTATTTGAACTGCTCGGGCATTGATTCCCCCATCTGCCAGGTAAACTCCTCGCCGTGGCCCTGCTCCACGTCGTAAAACTGCCCGAACCTCTCGTGGCAGCCCTCGCACCATACGAAAAAGTCCGGATTTATTGATTTGTGGGTTTCCCGGATCTTCCTAAGCTGGGCTTCAACCCCCGGCAGGTAGTTGCTGGAAGGAGTGGGGTGGGGGTGGCTCTTGTCAAAACAGAAGTAGCCGAAGTTGCAGCTTATCTGGTCCACCTGGCAGGCGTGGGCGCCGAAGCTGCCGCAGATGCGGCCGATCTTTTCCGCCAGGTGCTCCCGGTACTCCCCGCAGGCAGGACAGGCGATCCTGAACTCTGCCGACGTGTTGTAGCGCTCTATGTAGGGCCTGCCCTTTTCGTCGACGCATACTGCTTTGCTCCCGCCTTCCTGCCAGAAGCGGGACCTGGGATCCACCAGCCTGCCGTTGGTATACAGGATGGCGTGTCCACCCATGGCCTTTATCTCGTCCATGGCCTGGCGAAGCTCTTCTTCCGTGCCCAGCTCCGGGTCCACGTCAAAGTCCGGGTACATGGTGTCAAAGCCTCTCCTGGCCCATCCGGCAATCTGCAGGGTGTTAAGCCCCGTTTCCCTGACCCGCCTGTAAATGTCCGGGAGATCCTTATAGCGGTAAAGGGGTTCCTCTCCTTCCCTGTGCATCATTATCTCCGCCCAGCCGTGCCAGCCCCGGGCGGGGTCCTTCATCCAGGAGGGCACGTCGGGGTCGCGGAATTTCCCCTTCATCCGGCTCGAATAGAGGTCTGCCGCCCGGTGCCAGTCACCCTCCAGGAGGGAAAAAGCGCACTCAGGGGACTGCCATGAACCCCTTTCCAGGAAGGGGTAGTGGTTGACGGAAAGCTCCAGGGACATCCTGCCCAGGACCTTGGCGTTCAAGGTTATGGTATCGCTGCCGGTGCCGTAGCAGGCCAGGTAGAGGGAGCGGGCCTTGTTGTGGAGGACCATGTACTGCATGGAGAGTATGGAGGGGTATGTGTAGATGACCTCGTTTCTGCCCCGCTTTATGTAATCATGGACCCAGTAGCTTTTGTCCAGCAGGCAGAACTCGCTGATGGTCTTGGTGGGCCTCTGTATGTTATCGCCCCAGGGGGTGGACATGAGGAGGCTGTCCACGTGGGATACGAAATGCCAGGCCACACAGGGGAACTGTACCCGGCGCAGGGTAAAAGCGCCGTCGGACTCCAGGGATATGCTGCCGGTGACCTGGTCTGTTCTGCGGGTAAGTTTGACGGTGACGGTAAGGCCGCTTTTCCGGTATGTGAGGGACGTGGTTTCCCCGGCTGTCTCCACCAGGGGAGGTCCAAAATCCCCGGGCTTAAGCACTCCGGCCGGATTTTCCTGGTCCCCGTTTAAATACAGCCTGAACAGGGGCCGGTTTTCCGTAAACTCAATCTCCTCGCTGAAGGGAGGGAAGCGGTATGAGAGCTTGTTCATATACACAGAGTTCCTCCTTGCAATCATTTAACCCACATCTATCATCACTTTCATGCTTCTGTCCTTCTTTTCCTCGATGTACTGGTAGGCCTTGAGGTAATCTCTGAAGGGGAAGTGGTCGGTGATAAGGGGGGTTAGCTTCAGCCGGCTCTCCGAAATCAGTTCAATGGCCTTTTCGTAGTCGCTTTTCTGGTACATGAGGGTTCCAATGAGCCTAAGCTCCCTGTCCTGGACGAGGCCCAGGTCTACCGCGGGCTTGCTGCCGAACACCCCCACCACGATTATGTCACTTCCCTTGCGGGCGTATTTTACGGCCTGATCTATGGTTGTACTGCTGCCCACGCATTCCAGTATCAGGTCGGCCTTATCCGGCCCCATTTTTTCAAGGATTTCTCCTTCCAGGTCCCGGGCGGTCACGTCAACGCAGAAATCCACACCGCAGCTTTTGGCAATTTCAAGCCTGTAACTGCTTATGTCCGTAATCATTACGCAGCCGGCGCCCATGGCTTTGGCGCACTGGGCTACGAGATTGCCTATGGGCCCCGCTCCCAGGACCAGGATTTTTTTACCGGCTGGTTCTCCTGCCCGCCTTAAAGCGTGAACCGCGACGGCTGCGGGTTCTACCAACGCTCCGCCATCAAAACTCATCTTGTCGGGCAGTTTCAGCACTTTTTCCGCGTCCGCCGCAAAGTACTCCGACGCCATACCCGTGGTCTGAAAGCCCATAACCTTGAGCTTGTCGCATATGTGGTATTTTCCGTGCCTGCAGGGGTAACAGCTTCCGCAGAAAACCTGGGGCTGCACCGTTACCTTATCCCCCTCTTTAAGACCTGCCACCGACGGCCCGGTTTTGATCACCCGGGCAGAAACCTCATGGCCCTGGACCACCGGATAGGAAGTATAGGGGTGCTTGCCGTGGTAGACGTGAATATCGGAACCGCATATCCCTATCCTCATTATTCTGATAAGCACCTGCCCCTCTTTTGGTTCAGGCACGGGTAAGTCATGAAACTCAATCCTGCCGGGGGCAGTCATCACAGCCTGGAGCATACCGGATACCTCCTCGTGGACCTGATTAAATATTAGAAAAAGACTTGCGCCTTAAACCACTTAATTAAACATGGGATAAAAAGGACTACGCCTAAATACATAATAGCAGAAATAAAAAGAGTCGGCATAAAAAAGAACAAGCTTAAGCCGGGTATTTTATCGAAAAGTGAAGGGCCCCTTTCCCGGCGTTAAATTAACTCCCTGTCTTTCTAAAACAGCGGGGGTCTTTGCCGTAAACGCCCCGTCCTGCCGCATAGGCCCTGGACCTGCAGCCCCAGCAAAGCTTATTCATATGACAGTTCCTGCAGTCCTCCGGCAGGTTGTTTATGTCTTTCAGGCGTTTCAATACAAGGTAGTCCCTGTTCTTTTGAAAGATGTCATAGAAGCTGCCGTCGGTGTGGATATTTGGAGCGCCGGCCTCCCGGATGGTGGCACATGGAGTCACGCTGCCGTCGCACAGTATTGCCACGGTGGCGGAGCAGTACTGCTTGCTGACGCAGTTCATGGGCAGCTGGCCGCCTCCGTATTGCTCAGAGTACCTCCTGTACACCCTGGCGACATCCTCCCGCCTGGGAATAAACCTTTTAAGCTCCCCGGCGGGCGTCCCGGGCCTTAGGTAGGTGTGGTATACGTTAAGTGAGGTCTTGATGCCGAAGCTGTTTTCAAAGTAGTCAATGGTCTCAATCATGTCGTCAGGGCTCTGCAGGCCCGTGAAAGTAACCGAATTCAGCATTTTTCCAGGCGGATAACCCATGTCAAGCATCTTTCTGATGCTGTCCAAAATCGCGTAGAGGTCTCTTGATGTCCTGCCGGGGTGGAGCAGTTCGTATAGAGAGGGGTTTACCGTTGACACATGCACCGAGATCAAGCCGTTTTTTGCGTATAAGAGACACTTCCTGCGCACTTCCTCGTCCTCAAGCGGCAGGCCGCCGGTCCATATGTTGTTCCTCAGACCGAGCTCACAGGCGTAGGCCATATGCTCAAAAATGGACGGCCTTAACAAAGGCTCTCCCCCGAGCCACTCGACGGCTTTAATGCCGAGCCTTGAGCAGTCGCCCAGGATATCGTGTACCAGCCGGTCGCTCAAGGTGTTCCTGCCGTCGGGCACGGCGTTCATGTAGCAGTAAATGCAGTTTTGATGGCAGGCGTCTCCGAATTCCAGCTGCAGTGAATAGACGCCGTCGCAGTCATACTGCCTGTTTAAGCCTTCATAATCTATCATGGTCCCTGCCTCAATAACGGTTTTTACAGAATGATAGCACCTGTGTTCTGTCAATGTCAAGAAGGGCAAAAGCGGGGACCTGTATCACTTTTTCAGCACCGGCCGTTGACAGGTAAATAAGTATAACAGACCACGGCATCATTTCTTTTATTGGCAAAAGGACCGAAAACATATGCTTTGCCATTAAAGGCTGGAAGTTGAGGAAAACTGTATTTCCCTGGATAACCTGAGGCAGTCCGGCCGGCCTGGCAGTGTAAACTTTCAGCGGCAGCCTGAGGGATCCGGGAAGAAGGAGAAGAAAAGAGGCCGGCCTGTAGTGCAAACTTTTAGCAGGTGGTTTGAGGAATTTAAGGGGAAGGAGAAGGTCAATTGAAAAGGTAATTTCCACTTTGCAAAAGTAAATTCCACAGAAACTGAATTATTGGACAGGATCGGTGTTTTAACAGGTTGCAGATTAGTTTATTTTGATATATTTTTAGTGCTTTTCAGTCAGAAATAGGTTAAAATATGGCTTGGAGGGACAATGCCA
>JAKOSZ010000383.1 GCA_029776555.1 Bacillota bacterium
GGCCTTCGGGTTAATCATGGTCATCCCTCCTTAAATGTATTGCCCCGCCGCCCATGCAGCGGGGCATTATGATGTTCATGAAAGCTTACAGCAAAAATCGGATTCCAGTAGCGCCCGCATTGGGGATGAGCTTCACTCCCAGCTCATCGGCCTCCGCCACGGCTCCCTGCAGTTCGTCCACCTTTGAAACTCCCCGCATCAGGATGCTAAAGGGCTTGCCTGCTCCGGTCCAGTTCATCTCCACTTCATTTCCGCACCGCTTCGCCGAAAGCTTGAGTTCCTCTTTTCCTTCCATGTTATAGACCACAGCCTCGGCGCTCTTGCCGTCCTCCAGCTGGAATACATGCAGGGTGACCCCGTCGGCAAAGTCATAATCGGGCCTGCTGTTTTCTTTCCCCACGGCGATGATGGAGTTGGGCCGCACCATAAGGGGCAGGCTGAAGTAATCATGGTTCTCATGCTGCCAGCTGCCGCCCTGGACCGTTCGGCCGGTTAAAAAGTGGGTCCAGGTTCCCTTGGGCAGGTAATAGGCAACATCGCCGTTTTCTTTAAATACCGGAGCCACAAGCAGGGAGTCCCCCAGCATATACTGGCGGTCCAGATAGTCGCAGGCAGGATCGTCGGTAAACTCCAGAACCATGGCCCGCATGGTGGGAATTCCCCTCCGGGCTGCCGTACAGGCGGTGGCATAGAGATAGGGCATCAGGCTGCATTTGAGCTTGGTAAAGAAGCGGACCACATCCACAGCCTCTTCGTCAAAGAGCCATGGGACCCTGTAGGAGCTGCTTCCGTGCAGGCGGCTGTGGGAGGACAAGAGCCCAAAGGCCGCCCAGCGCTTGTAAAGGTCCGGCGTGGCCGTATTTTCAAAGCCGCTGATGTCATGGCTCCAGAAAGCAAAGCCGGATAAGCACAGGGACAGGCCGCCCCGCAGGGTTTCAGCCATGGAAGCATAGGTCGAGTTGCAATCTCCGCCCCAGTGGACCGGGAACTGCTGGGAACCGGCCGTTCCGGAACGGGCAAAGACAACGGCCTTTCCTTTGCCCAGCTTTCTCTCCAGGGTATCAAAAACAACCTTATTGTACAGGTAAGCATAGTAATTGTGCATCTTGACGGGATCGGAACCGTCAAAGTAAACCACATCGGTGGGGATGCGCTCGCCAAAGTCGGTCTTAAAGCAGTCCACGCCCATATCCAGGAGCTTCTCCAGCTTGCTCGCATACCAGCGGCAGGCATCCGGGTTGGTGAAATCCACGATGGCCATGCCGGGCTGCCACAGATCCCACTGCCAGACATCGCCGTTGGGCTTCTTGATAAAGTATCCCTTTTCCATGCCCTCATCAAAGAGCCTGGACTTCTGACCGATATAGGGGTTGATCCAAACGCAGATCCGAAGGCCCTTTTCCTTCAGCCGCTTCAGCATCTCAGCGGGCTCCGGGAATACCCTGTTGTCCCACTCAAAATCGCACCACTGGAATTCCCGCATCCAGAAGCAGTCAAAATGGAAGACATGGAGGGGAATATCTCTCTCGGCCATGCCGTCTATGAAGCTGCTGACCGTTTTCTCATCGTAGCTGGTAGTAAAGGAGGTTGTGAGCCAGAGCCCAAAGGACCAGGCCGGAGGCAGGGCCGGTTTGCCGGTTAATGTCGTATAGTTTTCCAAAACCTCCTTAAGGTCGGAGCCTCCTATGACAAAGTAGTCCAGGTACTCCCCGGGAACGCTGAACTGAACCCTTGAAACCACTTCGGAGGCCACCTCAAAGGAGACTTCCTCCGGATGATTGACAAATACGCCGTAGCCTCTATTGGTGATATAAAAAGGAATGTTTTTATAAGCCTGCTCTGAAGAGGTTCCGCCGTCCCTGTTCCAGATGTCCACAACCTGGCCGTTTTTGACAAAGGCAGTAAACCTTTCTCCAAGGCCGTAGACGCATTCCCCGACGTCAAGATCCAGCTGCTCCCGCATGAAAGGCCCTTCGTCCTGGGTGGTGATATAGGCCATGTGCCGGTGGCCGCTGCCGGTCAAGAATTTGTCCTTGTAGAAAAACTCCACATTCCAGGCCTCTTTGTTGACCATTACGCTTAGGTTGCCGCTTGTAAGGCTTACCGTCTTTTCCTCA
>JAKOSZ010000384.1 GCA_029776555.1 Bacillota bacterium
CATACTGGTGGACGCGCCCTGTTCCGGCGAAGGCATGTTCCGTAAAGACAGCGAGGCGGTTAAGAGCTGGGATAACTACAAGAGTGAGATGTGCGCAAAGATCCAGAGGGATATACTGATATATGCCCATGAAATGCTTAAACCCTGCGGAAGGCTGGTGTATTCCACCTGTACTTTCTCTCCCCTGGAAAACGAGATGGCCATCTGCGGCTTCCTGGACAGCTTCAGGGACTGCGAGCTTGTGGACATCCCCAGGAGCGGAGGGGTGGAAGGGGGAAGGCCCGGCTGGGCCGAGGGTCGCCGTGAACTGCTGAAAGCCGCCAGGCTGTGGCCGCATAAGGTCAGGGGGGAAGGGCATTTTGTCGCCCTCATAGTTAAAAGGGGAGAGAAAAGCGGGGAAGAGGCGGTACCGGGTCCGGAGGATTCTCCCGGGCGGCAGAGTATGGTTGAGGGCTTTAAGGAGTTTGAGGCGGCCAACCTTAACACCGATATGAGGGGGCACTTTTTGGCGAGGGGGAACCACCTGTGGCGCCTTAATGTGCCTTGCCCGGACATGGAAGGCATAAAAGCGGTCAAACTGGGCCTTTACTTAGGGGAGTTTTCGGAGGGCAGGTTTGTGCCTTCCCATCCCCTTGCCCTTTCGCTTAAGATGGAGGACTTTAAGAGGGTGCTGAACTTTAAGCGGGACTCGGACCAGGTCAACAGGTATTTGAAAGGGGAGACCCTGTTAATGGAAGGGGAAGCGGGGTATACGGCCGTGTGCGTGGACGGCTTCCCCCTGGGCTGGGCGAAACAGATGCCAGGCATGCTTAAAAACCTCTATCCGAAAGGCTGGAGGAAGATGAACTAGAGGGGTGGCTTGCTGTGGGAAAAGCCAGGCGGCTTGACCGGATACTCTCCAATGCCGGTTTCGGCAGCAGGAGTGAGGTGAAAAAAACGGTTAAGGATGGCCTTGTGAAGGTGGACGGGGTAGTTGTAAAAGACCCCGGGGCCCGGGTGGACCCGGCGGTCAGCGAGATTAGGGTCCGGGACGAGAAGCTCAATTACAGGGAGTTTGTATACATTATGATGAACAAGCCCCGGGGGGTGATATCCGCCACCTGGGACAAGAGGCACAGGACGGTGGTTGACCTGCTGCCAGAGAACTACCGGTCTTTGGGGCTGTCGCCGGTGGGAAGGCTGGATAAGGATGCGGAAGGTCTGATGCTCCTTACCAACAACGGCGGGCTGGCCCATAACCTGCTTTCCCCCAAGAAGCGCGTTCCCAAGAGGTATTTTGTGCGTGTAAAGGGCCTGATCACCGGGGAGGATGTAAAGCGGTTCAGAGAGGGCTTAACGCTGGACGACGGGTATTTTACCCTCCCGGCCTCCCTTGAGATAATAAAGGCCGGGGAGGATTCGGAAGCGGAAGTGGTGGTTTTCGAGGGGAAGTTTCACCAAATCAAGAGGATGTTTAAGGCCGCGGGGAAAGAGGTCACATACTTAAAACGCCTGGAGATGGGCCCCTTAAGGCTGGACGAAAACCTAAAACCGGGAGAGTGGCGGGAGTTAGACCGGGAGGATTTAGAGTGCTTATTTCAGCTTGCGGACGGGAGTGATGGGTTATGGACAGAAGGACAACCGACAAACTGAATTTTTTCTTAAAAGGCTTGGAAGAGCGCCTTAAGGAAAACTGGGACTATTTGAAAAAGATAACGGCCCTGTACAAGTCGGGCGCCAAAGATTACGAAGCCGTCATAATCCCCGAGGGGGAAAAGCTCAGAATGTCATTCTACGGGCGGAATGAACTCCTGGAGAAGGATGAGCTTGCCAGGACGCTGACGGAGTACTCCCGGGCCTATGAGGCCGTAACGGTCATTGTGGAGGAGAGGGGGACCGTTTTATGTATTGAGGCCGACAACAAAGACGTGAAGATGAAGACCAGGGATAACGTCATGGGCGATGCTTCTCCCTTCCACTGTGAAAAGCTCCCCGGCGGCGAAAGGGAGTATTATATAAAAATCGGACAGGCGGACGAGCTTTTAAAAGAGATAGGC
>JAKOSZ010000385.1 GCA_029776555.1 Bacillota bacterium
AAGCATGAAAGAGGAATTCAAGATTTGGGAACAGCGTCAGAGGGAAAGAGGGATAGACGTTGACTGGGTAAAGGAGAAGGTCAAGTCCTTCAGGATAGAGACGCCATCCTGGGGCTACGGGGATTCGGGGACCAGGTTTAAGGTGTTCAAGCAGGCAGGGGTGCCCAGGAGCCTCTTTGAAAAATTCGAGGACGCGGCCCAGGTCCACAAGTTTACGGGAGTCTGCCCCACTGTGGCAGTACATATCCCCTGGGACAAGGTACCCGACTATAAAGAGGCCAGCGATTACGCCGCCGGCCTGGGGCTTAAAATTGGCGCGGTTAACCCCAACCTGTTCCAGGAGGAGGAGTACAAGTTCAGCAGCCTCTGCAACGCCGACCCGGCGGTGAGGAAGAAAGCCCTGGACCACATGCTGGAGTGCGTGGACATAGCCAGGGCCGTAGGTTCGAAGATAATAAGCCTGTGGCTGGCCGACGGCACCAACTACCCCGGCCAGGGCAATTTCCGGGCAAGGAAGCACTGGCTGGAAGAGAGCCTCATTGAAACAGCCAAGGCCATGGATGACGACATGAGAATCCTTATTGAGTACAAGACCTACGAGCCCGCCTTCTACCACACGGACATAGCCGACTGGGGCATGGCTTATGTCTTTGCCCAGAAGGTGGGGAAAAAGGCGGAAGTCCTGGTTGACCTGGGACATCACTTCCAGGGAGTAAATATCGAGCACATCGTGGCCTTTTTGCTGGACGAGGGCAAAATGGGAGGATTCCACTTCAACAACAGGAAATACGGGGATGACGACCTCATAGTGGGCTCCATAAATCCCTACGAGTTCTTCCTGATATTCAACGAGCTGGTGGCCGGCGAGCTGGATCCCAAAACCAGGAAAACAGCCGGGAACATAGCTTACATGATAGACCAGAGCCATAACATTGAGCCCAAGATACCCGCAATGATCCGCTCGGTGCTGAATATCCAGACGGCCCACGCAAAAGCCCTCCTGGTCAACAGGAAGGTCCTGGAGGAGTGCCGGAACAACAATGACGTCATGGGAGCGGAAGCCGCGGTAAGGGAAGCCTTTGAAACCGACGTAAGGCCCTTGCTGGAACAGGTGCGCATCGAGATGGGATTGAACCCCGACCCGTTAAAGGCCTATTTGGAGAGCGGCTACGAGGAAGAAAAACTTAAGAGGGGAATCGGCGGACAGGGCTGGAATTGAGCATGGTCTTTGCGCCCGTTTAAGGAGGAAGGTTATTTAAAGATGTATGAAAAGAGGCTGGAAGAACTGGAATTCATATCCCGGGCCGTAGGCTTAAGGAGCGACTATGTCCAGGGCGGGGGAGGCAACACGTCGGTCAAGCTGGACGAAAAGCTCATGGCGGTGAAGGCTTCGGGCTTCCTGCTTAAGGGCGTCACCCGGCAGGAAGGCTTTGTGGTGGTTGATTACAGGAAAATAAAGGATTACTACCAGCAAGTGGACCTGGATTCCGACAGGGACTTTGAAAAGGAGAGCGCCGAGTTTGCTAAAAACAGCGTGGTGGAAATGCCGGGGTTAAAGACTTTAAGACCTTCGGTGGAAGCTGGCTTTCACTCCTTTTTAAAGACCCATGTCATCCACACCCATCCGGTTTACGCCAACATACTGTGCTGCAGCGTCGAAGGCAGGGAGCTGGCCCGCAGTATCCTTGAAAGCCGGGGCTACTCCTGGGTGTGGGTCCCCTATATCAACCCGGGCTTTTGCCTCACCCTTAAGATAAAACAGGAGACAGAGGCTTGTCTTAAAAGCTCCGGCAGCTTCCCCCGGCTGGTCCTGATGGAGAACCACGGCCTCATCGTCACGGAGGACGGGGCGGAAAAGTGCGTGGCCATGCACGAAGAGGTGAACCGCCTGATTGCGGAACAACTGAAAGTTACCGAAGCTTTCCCCGAACCCAGGCTTGAGAAGCTGGATGAGGAGACTTATATAAGCCGGACCCCTTACCTGAAAGAGCGTATGCGGGACGGGGCGGCAGCAGAGTATTTTAAGAATGTGCTCTATCCCGACCAGCTGGTATACCTGGGAGAGGGCATCTCTTTTGACGGCGGCGGCGGAAAGGTCAGCGTGGACACAAAAACCGGCGAGGTTAAATACAAGGCCGGTTTCCAGGAAGCCCTGACAATGGAGGAAATAATGCTGGCCGTGCTGTATATAACCGAGGGCGTCAAAAAGGCCGGGCTTACCTTAAAGGCCATGACCGGGGAGGACATAGACTTTATAAAGAACTGGGAGAGCGAGGCCTACAGAAAGAGCCTGGTTAAGCAGATGGGGAAGTGATAAGCTAAAAACTGCCTCAAACTGAGGCAGTTTTTTTAGTGCGCGCGGCATG
>JAKOSZ010000386.1 GCA_029776555.1 Bacillota bacterium
CCTTCCATATCAGGTTGGACAGTATTTCAACGGATTTTGTTCCAATTTAATTCTATCTTTTTTTTGAACCAATGCAAACATTTTCAACACGGGTATCCCCCGGCGCCGCTTTCCGCCGAGAAAGCGCGGCCTCCCCGGCTCTTTCATGCTTAAAAAAAAAAGGGGTACTCCCCCCTGCTATCTCCTTTTGGCGTTGCTTTTCCTAAACGGCAGGGCAAAGCTAAAAAAGCTTCCTTTTCTAACCCTCTCGGGTTCCCCTGCGTCCACCGTTCCCCCGGTGAGAACCGCAAGCCCGTTATATTCAAAAAGGGCATCCGTCCGCTCCCGGCCCAGCTCCTTTAAGAGTACCTCACGGGCCCCCCTCAGCCTGGGAGCCCGCCCTCCGCAGGTATGGGCGTCGGAGGCCACAAAGTGGGCCATGTCATGCCTTAAGATGGTCAGGGCAGCCTCTTTAACCGTCCTGCCGTAAACCCCCGTGATGCTGGTGGAGTTTACCTGGGACAGCGCCCCCTGCTCCAGAAAATCGTACAGCAGGTTCGGGTCCCTGGCCATCAGCCGGTTCCTCTCGGGATGGGCAATTACAGGGACATAGTCCATAAGCCTTAAACGGAAAATCACGTCCCGGGCATAGACGGGAATACTTGCCATAGGGAATTCTATGAGAATATATGAAGAGCCGCCGAGGGAGGATACCCGTCCATCCCTCACCAGGTCGGGCAGCTCGGGGGTCAGGAATACCTCGCTGCCCAAATATATCGTAATATCCAGGCCTTTTGACCCTGCAGCCTCTAAAAGCTCCTCGTACCTGCTCCTGACTTCAGAAAGGCTGTTTTCCCTTTCCCCGCTGATATAGTGAGGCGTAGCTATAAGATGCTTAATCCCTTCACTTGCAGCTATTTCCAGCATGCCAAGTGCGGTTTCAATATCAGGAGCCCCATCGTCCAGGCCAGGAATGACATGGGTATGGATGTCAACCATTTGCTCTCCTTCTCCTCTTTCTTCCCCTGATTTCTTCTTCGCTGGCATAGTAGAATTCGGTTTCTGAGGCGTTGCCAAGCTTATTGAGCACCACGCCGATGATGTTGGCCTTGACATGCTCTAAGAGGTCCTTCGCCCTGCGGGCGGCGTCTTTATCCGCCTGGGAAGAGGCAACCACAAGCAGGGTGCCGTCCACCAGCGTGGAGAGAATGGCCGCGTCGGTTACCACACCTATGGGCGGAGTGTCGAAAAGAACCATGTCATAGTCTTCTCCGACTCTCTCGATGAATTCTTTCATGCTTTCAGACGACAGTATTTCGGAAGGGTTGGGAGGCAGCGGCCCCGAAGTCAGTACGTCAGGCCCGCCGGCCAAAGGCCTTTTAATGCACAAATTGTAGTCTTCCTTATTTGCCAGCACGTTGGTGAGCCCTTTTCCGTTTACCAGCCCGAAAAGCTGGTGTATTTTCGGCTTGCGCATATCGGCGTCCACAAGAAGCACCTTGCTTCCGGCCTGGGCAATAGTAACAGCCAGGTTGGCCGCGGTAGTGCTTTTGCCTTCCGCCGGCCCTGTGCTGGTCAGCTCAATTGTTTTAAGCTGCTTGTCCACCCCGGCAAACCGCAGGTTGGTCCTTAAAACCCTGTATGCCTCCGATACGGGAGATTTGGGGTCGACATAAGATACTATGGTATTTTCTTTAATCACTTTTTCATCCTCCCGGCCATCTTTTGTACTTCCACTAGTCTTCAAATCTTGGTATGGTGGCAATCACAGGAAGACCCAGGTATTTTTCCACGTCTTCCGGGGTTTTTATGGTGTTGTCCATGTACTCTATGAGGAAGACAAGCCCAAGAGACACCACCAGCCCAAGGAGTGCGGCAACAGCCACATTGAACCTTACGTTGGGTTTCACCGGAGCCGACGGGGTAAAGGCCTTATCAATTACCTGTACATTCTCCAGCTTCATAATATCCGCCACCTTGCGCTTAAACACCTCGGCGACCTTGTCCGCAATAGCCCTGGCCAGCTCCGGGTCCTCGTCCAGGGCTGAAATCACAATAAGACGGGTGTCCCTTTTTGAGTTTACATTGAGCTTCCTGGCAAGGTCTCCCTCAGTCATGCCTTTGAGCTTAAGCTCCTTAATTACCGTTGAAGATACCATCCTGCTTTTTACCAGCTCTCTGTAGTCATTTACCAGTTGGTTGTTCACAAGAAGGTCGTTATACGCAATGGTGTCTTGAGTATCGCTGCTCCTCCCTATGTAGAGGGTCGTATCTGCCTGGTACACTGGCTTTATGGCAAAAATGCTAACCGCAGCAACCGTTGTCGCTGCCAGGACGGTAATTGTGAAAACTATCCACCATCGTTTTTTTACAATGAGAATTATGTCCTTTAAGGTAAGTTCTTCCATTATACGACCTCTTTCAACATTTTTTGGCATGAAATATTTTTCACCAGTATTATAGCACTGGGATTTTTTATCTTCAATAGACTGAAAAACTTTAAATTTCTGCTAGGCCAGGCAGGTATATGCACTGTCCGGGACAAGGATAAAAAATAACAGCCCCGAAACGGGGCATTCGGCAGCTTTCCCTTTTAGTCCCCGGATTATTTCCTCTCTTTTTTCTCGCCGTAATAGTAATAGCTGTATCCTTCTTCCATTGCCCCAACCATCTTGTTGATCACTACCCCTATGACGTTGGCCCTCACCTTGTCAAGCATCTCTTTAGCTTTGCGGGCAGTTTCTATCCGCGTCTGCGAACAGCTTACTACCAGGATCGTGGCGTCCACAATGGTGGACAGTATGGCCGCGTCGGTTACGGCGCACACCGGCGACGTATCAAACAATACCATGTCGTACTCTTCCTTAACAGTTTCCACAAAGTTCTTCATGCTGTTGGATGAAAGAAGTTCGGAAGGATTTGAGGGAACAGGCCCCGACCCCAGTACCCAGAGGTTTCCCTCAAAGGTCTCCCGCAGGAAGGACGTATATTCACCATGTTTGCCAGAACATTGGTAAGTCCGCTGTAGTTTGACACCCCGAATATCCTGTGCAGCCTGGGTTTGCGCAGATCGGCGTCTACAAGCAGGACCCTGTTTCCCGCCCTGGCAAGGGTCACCGCCAGGTTGGCCACGGTGGTGGTCTTTCCCTCCAATGGGACCGGACTGGTGACGGCAATAGCTTTGATGGGTCCGTCCACACCCGAAAATCGGATGTTGTCCTCAAGACCCTGTAGGCTTCGGCCGCAATCGACGTTGGCTTCGAGTAGGCTATCAAGGCCTTTTTATTTAACATAAATACTCCCCCAAGGCTTGACTGTTCTCTATATGGTACGTCAAGCTCAAGCAACAAAAATACTCCCCTAATCCCTAAGGTCTTTTACTGTTGATGGCACACTCACCCCTATATTTATACCCTTCAGTACTTTGGTCAGTCAACATATTTCCCGAGCCAACGGTTTATGTTATTATTCGACTTGCGCCGAACGCTCTTTTTTTATTCATATTTTAAC
>JAKOSZ010000387.1 GCA_029776555.1 Bacillota bacterium
CATATACACCCCTAACGCCGAAATCATGATGGACGCCCTGAGGGACCCTCAGCTGGCGGATGTATTAAGGAGCGCGGACATGCTTGTCCCCGACGGGGCTGGCGTAGTGCTGGCATCCAAAATACTGGGGAGAAAGCTGCCCGAGAGGGTGCCCGGCTTTGACCTGGTTAAAAACAGTTTTTCCCTTTGCCCAACAAGGAGAATAAGGTACTTCCTCCTGGGCGGCAGGCCCGGGGTGGCGGAACAGGCTGCCATAAACATCCTGAAGGACTATCCGGGGATTGAAATCGCAGGCTGCAGGCACGGTTACTTTTCGGAAGAGGAAGAAAAGGACATAATCCGGGATATTAACTCTTCCCGGGCCGACATTCTGCTGGTAGCCCTGGGAGCCCCGAAACAGGAGAAGTGGATCCACAGGAACAGGGACAACTTAAACGTCAAAGTGTGCATAGGCGTCGGTGGAAGCCTGGACATCTTCGCCGGAAAGACGAAACTGGCCCCCGAGTTTTTCAGAAAGAACGGGCTTGAGTGGCTTCACAGGCTGTTGAGAGAGCCCAGGAGGGCAAAGAGGATGTTAAAGCTCCCCCTCTTCATACTGCGGGTCCTTTTTGTAAAAATCAGCGGAAAAGAGCCCCGAAGGAGGCATTTGCTTTAAGAAATGACGCAGCTGTTTGGAACAATCCCTTGCGGGGCGCTACAGATACATCTGTTTTAAGGAAGAGAGGAGCCGTAAATTAAAAAGTGCCGGGAAAACAGACTGCCGGGGCGACATCTTTCCGCACCCTGCTGCACGAAAAAAACTCCCTTATGGCACATGACGTTTTAATAGCCCTGTATGTAAACGCCTCTCTTTTAAATATCTCTAAGCCCAAAGCTTACTTCCAATGCTTCATTTACTTTCGCCATCAGCTTGTCGTCCAAGTGCCCTATCTTTTCCCTTAATCGCTGCTTGTCAATGGTCCTGATCTGCTCTAACAAAATCACCGAATCCTTGGCCAGGCCGTAGTCCTGGGCACTTATTTCAACGTGGGTTGGAAGCTTCGCCTTGTTTATCTGGGATGTTATTGCCGCCGTTATCACCGTTGGGCTGTACCTGTTGCCTATATCGTTTTGCACCACCAGAACAGGCCTGATCCCGCCTTGTTCGGATCCGATGACAGGGCTCAAGTCCGCATAAAAAATATCGCCTCGTTTAATTACCACTATCTTTCCAACTCCCTAAGCCTTTCTTCATACTTGTTTTGCTGGTCGTTATCCGCCTCCAAACACATCTCAGCAAGCTTGACGTTTATTTCGGCCATTTTCTGGTAGCCTTTTTTCATTTTGTCTCTTGCCTCTAGTTTCCTGAGCTTTTTTATATAGAGGATATACAGCTTCATTGCTTCCCGAACGAATTCGCTCCGGTTAATGTTCTCTCCTGACACGATGTCGTCAACTTCCTTAAGGAGGTTTTCCGGAAGACTTATTAATATTTTCTTTAATTCAGCCAAAATAATACCCCCATTCCCCGCCGGGGCAAGGTTGACTTAATCTCCATCAATACCGCTTATGGCATTTTAACGCTTCATGTCATGCACACATACCCGGTATATGTATATTAATTATACAGGCCCTGTTATGCACGGGTCAAACAAATTAAATCAAGTAATTGAGCACCGACGACACCCTTCCGTTTTGCAGGTAGACCCTGGGCACCCGTTTGCCCACAAGGCATACGACTTCATAATTGATGGTTCCCATGTCCGCCGCTACCCTTTCCACCGTTATTCTCCTGTCGCCCTGCTCCCCGAAAATGACAACCTCGTCCCCGGTTTTTACCTCGGACTTAAGATCCGTCACATCCACCATGCACTGGTCCATGCAGATCCTTCCCACTACCGGCGCCAGCTCACCGTTTATAAGCACTTTCGCCTTCCCCGTTAAAAGCCTTGAAAAGCCGTCGGCATAGCCTATGGGTATGGTGGCTATCCTGCTGTCCCTGGATGTTACATAAGTCCTGCCATAGCTTATGCTGCTCCCCTTTTCCACATCCTTGACCAGAATGACGTTGGCTTTCAGTTCCATGGCCGGCTTTAGGTCAATCCTGTCCTTGTCAACTTCCTCGGAAGGATAGAGGCCGAAAATAATAATCCCCGGCCTCACCATGTCAAGGTGCATCTCCGGAAAGTCAATTATGGCGGCGCTGTTTGCCACATGCTTTACCGGTATGTGGATTCCTATCCTGCCAAGCTCCTGGCATATGCTCATGAAGCGCTCAAACTGCACATAAGTAAAAGTCTTGTCCCTCTCGTCAGCCGACGCAAAGTGGGTGAAAATCCCCTCTATGATTAGTCCGGGGAGCTTCCCGATTTCCACCACGCTTTTCACCGCGGAGTAGCCGGGCATAAAGCCCACCCTGGACATCCCGGTGTCCACCTTGATGTGGATTTTAACCCTCCTGCCCAGCTTTTGGGCTGCCTGGGAAAGGGCTTCCGCCAGGTCGTAACTGAAAACCGTCTGGGTTACATCGTTTAAGATGATTTCATCCGCTCTGACAGGGTCCGTGTAACTTAGAACCAGGATGGGCACACTTATCCCGTTTTTCCTCA
>JAKOSZ010000388.1 GCA_029776555.1 Bacillota bacterium
CCAGGTAGATTTGCTCAAATAAGGTTTCGCCGTTGATAAAGAAACTTGTCTGCCTGGCCTGTTTGCGCTCATCCTCTTTTTTGGCCTTCTCCTGCCTGTGGCCGCCGCGCTTGTCGGGAATCGGGCTATTTAGCTTGCTGATTATGTTAGAATATGGTATACTTTTGCTAGGGTTCATCCTGATTCACCGTCCTTTGCCCGCCACCGGCGGGCTTCTTGCTTTTCACGCTCATTTCACCCTCCGAATTTTTCCAGGCTCCGGCTCCGGTGCGACACTCGCTTGCTCCTGGGCCGACAGCCACTGCAGGAGGGTTTGCCGGCGGAATAGAACACGCCTTCCTGCTTTTGCGCATGGTATTTCCTTCCGCTTCACCAGTTCGTACAGAAGCCACGTTGAAATTCCCAGAAACGTTGCCGCTTCCCGCGCGGTCATTGTCTCACGCATTTTTCCTCACCACTTCCGGAAAGAGTTCTTCTTCTGACACTTCCAGGGCCGCCGCCAGCTTGCGCCGCCAGCCGGGGTAAGGGTATATCTTACCTCCCTCTATTCTGCATATCTCAGGCAGCGCAACACCGCTTCGACGTGAAAGCTCGCTCTTGCTCCAGCCGCGCTTTTTTCTTTCGTCCGTCAGTCGCATTTTCGCTCGCCTCCTTGATTTTTCTTATCCACATGGTACAATAGAATTGTAACTTGTACCAGGTTAGTTTAGGGGTTACATTGGAGGAAAAATAAAATGAAAATGCAAGGCAGTCCGTGGGAGTTTAACGAATACCTTTTTACCTGGCCTGTTCATAGTGACTATGAAATTATTGAGATACGGAATCCGATTCCCGAAAATGAAAGAATGTATTGGGAAGGGGTCATTCCTCTAACTGATACTTTGGAAGTAATTAGGCCATGCCGTGGGACAAAGGAAAGTCTATGGAATCCATTAAACGGAAAGACATTTCTCTTGACTGAGCTTGCAAAGCTCGGTGAGGGCTTCAACAAAAAGGAAGTGATTAATTTTGCTTTGCGCTTTGGCATCCTAGGAATTGCTGGACACTGGCATGGGCTTGAAACATATTTTTTGAATCGTGATCCATTAGTGTTTTTTGAACATGAGGCAAAGCAGGCCGCCAGGCTTTTAAGGTTATACCAGGCCGTACAGGAGAGGAATTTGGAGGATTTACAGAAGCGAATTGAGGCAATATTTTTCAACACCAGCGAAGGGGCAATGGTAAATATCTTTATTGATGGGACAAATATTTATGACTGGCCTATTGTTAAGCCGCCAGTGACGGAGGAGATACTACTCAGGGCCACACTATTTTATGTCTGTAAGGAGACCAATACCCGCCTTGAAGGACGTTTAACTATGGGATGTGCAGCAGTCACCAGTGACTTTATGGTTTTACCAGGGGTGAAGTGTGATTCCCTGCTTACGGCAGCCTATATTCAGTTCAGGGATATAGTCACCAAAAGCCATGTATTGAAAAGGTGTAAACATTGCGGAGCTTTGTTTGTACCGTCAAAAGCAAGCCAGGTTTGTTGTCCAAGGCTCCCTACTATACCAGGGACTAATATATTGGAAGATAAGCCTGCTTGTGCAAACCGGGCTTATGTTAGAAAACATCGAAAGAAACAAAAGGAAAAGGAGGAATCTTAAAATGGCCGGCAGTATTGAACAACGCGGGGAAAACACCTTTAGGCTGGTAGTCAGTGAAATGCGGGACGGTAAGCGGGTCAAACACTACCGGACAATTCAGGCCGCAAGCCGCCGGGAAGCTTCAAAAGAACTGGCTAAGTTTGTTGCTGAAATTGAAGCGGGTCAATATGTCGATCCAAGCAAACAAACCTTTGCTGAATTTGTGCAACGCTGGCTTAAGGACTATGCCGAATCTCACCTTGCCCCAAAAACGGTGCACCGTTATAAGGAGATATTAGAAAAACGGGTCCTGCCGGCATTGGGCCACCTGAAACTTGAAAAAATTCGGCCAAACCACCTTTTAGAGTTTTACGCCAGCTTACAAGTG
Organism: Bacillota bacterium; assembly: GCA_029776555.1. Lineage (GTDB taxonomy): Bacteria > Bacillota > Clostridia > Acetivibrionales > JAKOSZ01 > JAKOSZ01. The sequence goes on from JAKOSZ010000388.1 coordinate 2,017, forward strand.
GAAGGCATACGGCAGGATGGCAGGCCGGGCAAGCTGTCAGAGAGGACGATCCTTCACCACCACAGGCTTATTAATACTATTTTAAACGCCGCCGTACAATGGCAGCTTATTCCCTCAAACCCAGCCAACAGGGTTAAGCCGCCGAAAGTGAAGAAAAGGGCAATGCCATGTTATGACGAAGAACAAATAAGGCTCATGTTTGAAGCTCTCAAGAAGGAGGATTTAAAACACCAGGTCCTTGTTAATATCGCCCTATTTACAGGCTTGCGCCGGGGGGAAATCATGGGCTTGGAATGGAAGGATGTGGACTTTGGAGCGGGCACCCTACAAGTGCGCCAGGCCAGCCAATACCTGCCGGGGCAGGGTGTATTCACGAAAGAACCAAAAACTGAATCCTCTGTCCGGCTTTTGTCTCTGCCACCGTTCTTAATGGAAATGCTCAAGCAATATAGGAAGGAACAGGCCGAACACCGCTTGAAGGTAGGGGACCTGTGGCAGGGTTCGGACAGGCTTTTTACAACCTGGGACGGCAGGCCGGGACATGCTGAATGGCCTTCGCAATGGTTCTCCAAGTTTATCAGGAGACACAATTTGCCGCATTTGAATTTTCATGGTTTAAGACATACTGCAGCCACCATGTTAATCAATCAGGGATTGCAGGCCAAGAATATTAGCGGACGTTTAGGACACAGCAATATCAATACCACAATGGATTTATACGGCCATTACCTCAAGAGCGCCGACAAGGAAGCGGCAGACAGGCTGGAGCAGGTCTACCAAAGAATGATTGGACGGCTTTAAGCCGTTTATTTTTGTGGGAATTGTTAACCTAATTTATGGACGTGGTTGACAGTTCCCCAGCACGATAATAAAAAAACAAAAAATTGGGGACAGAAAACCCTGAAAGCCGCATAGCTGTAAGCGAAAAG
>JAKOSZ010000389.1 GCA_029776555.1 Bacillota bacterium
TGTTAATGACTCTGTTAACCAGATCCTGGCCATTTCTCTTGTTTCTATCCGTACATTGAAAGACCAGTTAAAGCTGTTTGACAAAGCCATCGAGGAGCAGATGAAGGTGATCCCTAATACTCTGACCTCGGTCAAAGGCATAGGGCCGGTCTATGCTGCAGGTATCATAGCTGAAATCGGCGATGTCCACCGTTTTAAGAACCAGGCTGCTTTGGCTAAGTTTGGCGGCTTATGCTGGAGTAAATATCAATCAGGTAAATATACCGCTGACAATACCCACCTTATTCCTTCGGGTAACCGATATTTGAGATACTATCTCATGGAAGCCGCGAACAAGGTGCGCGTGCACGACCCCGAGTTCAAGCGCTTCTATGAGCTCAAATACCGTGAAACGCCAAAGACGCCGCACAAAAGAGCACTCGCATTGACTGCCAGGAAACTAGTCCGGTTGATTTACGCACTGCTACGTGACAACCGGCTATATATACCTCCAAAGGAATAACTGTTCCTTTGGCCTGGTTACGCCCTGTTTTTCCAGTAAAAACTGCAGGGCTTATTGGGGATTCTCTTTTTGTGCCAAAACAGCCTGAACAATATTCAATTTTCAAAGATCTTTTTCCAGCTAACCTATTGACATCTTACCGCTGGACTTATTACAATATTCTCCATAAAACAAAACTTTCCTGCATATTTATGTTAACATGGCCGGTCTTTTTAAGTCCTTAAAACGATCCCGCCCGGCGCCCGGCATGGCCAAAAATCCCCAACGGCGGATAATAAAGGACCTCTCTGCTTCATTTTATACCTGGCGGCAAAAAGGTATTCCCGTGCGGCTTATAAATTGCAGAAAAAGTGAAGACATCCCCGACTGCGGGATAAAGCGGCGAAAATCGCCTTAAAAAGTTCAAATGCCCCGGTAAAGTATTTCCCGGAGCATTTTAGGGGGGTTAAATGTATTAGTGAGGTCATTAGTATTCTTTGCATTTTTTTCTGAGTTTATTCATTAAAAACAAAAACTACTCCGCAGAAATAAAATCTTTTTCCAGCAATGTGCTTCCGTATTTTTTGGCCACGGCCACCAGTTCCTCCACGGTGCTTAAATCATCCGTCCCCATTACAACCCCGGCCTTGCCCCTGTATATCCTCAACGCCTCATCCAAGGCGCGGCAGTTTTTTGTCTCAATGATGACGGGCTCTTTCAGATAGCCCTGCACCCTGTTAACAACTTCCGCCAGGAGGCTATCCTCTTCCCTTATCCCGTCCAGGTTAATATACACGGCATCAAAACCTTCGGACGCGAGGTCTAAGGCCATATCCGCAAGAGAGTCCAAATCCCCGGACTGCAGACACCGGCGCAGTTCTTCGTTTAACGCGTCCAACCTGCCGATGTCCAAGGGCTTGCTCCCGTCCAGTTTAAGCGTCTTCACTCCCGAAGTTATGACTTTTTCACAGCGAACGGGCACGGGAGGTACTTCAAGGCCTTTCAGGCTCTCTTTTATTGCTTTCACAAACTCGGGCGTCGTGCCGCAGCAGCCGCCGATAAGGCGTACTCCGTATTCCACAAACTGGGGCGCACAGGATGCAAAACTCTCGGGAGGTTCACTGTAGACGGCCCTGCCGTCTATGAATTCGGGCAGGCCTGCGTTGGGCTTGGCCATCAGGTAGATGCCTCCGGCTTCGTACATCACCTTTATTATCTCCAGCATGGGCTTGGGGCCAAATGAACAGTTGGCGCCCACCATATCGGCCCCCAGGGACCTCAAAACCAGTACTGCCGTATAAGGGTCAGTCCCCATGAGGGTTTTCCCGTTATTCTCAAAAGCCAGGGAACATATGACGGGCACCCTTGCCGCATCTTTGGCGGCGAAAAGCGCAGCCCTCATCTCCGCCAGGTCGGTAAAGGTCTCGAAGTTTATTATATCCACCCCGCCCTCCAGCAGGGCCTCCACCTGCTCTTTGTATATGTCATAGGCCTCCTGGAAGGTGAGTTCTCCGGCAGGCTCCAGCAGGATTCCTATCGGCCCTATGGACGCCGCCACATAGCCGTTTCTTCCCATGACTTCCCTGGCAAGGCGCGCCGCAGTGTAATTGAGCTCCCGGACCCTGTCCCCGAGGCCGTATTTGCTGAGCTTCACACTGTTCCCCAGTAAGGTGTTGGTCTGAATGACGTCAGCCCCGGCATCCCTGTACATTTCGTATATGCTCTTAACTACGTCTTCATGGGTCACATTCCAGAGTTCCGGGCACTCCCCTCCCTTAAGACCGTATCTTTGGAGCATGAACCCCTTTGAACCGTCATAAACCAGCACCCTGTCCTTAATTTCCTTTACGAAATTGCTCATTCTTCAACCTCCCGGGATATCCCTGTATAATAAAATCCGAGAGGAGTTCAAAAGCTCCCCCCTTAATCCAATCTCTATAATAAGCCCTGGGCGATACCGAAACATAAGGCTGAATTTTTATCCGTTTTTTGCTCCGGGTATTAAAAGGGTGTAATTCCCCTTTAAGCAGACAATACGGTTATAATAGACCTCGTAATCGATGGAACTGCCGTCGGGAAGCGTGACCCTGGCCTGGCCCACCATTTCTTTCCTTGGCTTTTCCACGCTGATTTTGAAATCCTCTTCTTCTGCTTCCCTGGAAATAGCGGAGTAGTAAAACCTGCCGTCGTATTCCTTTATTATTTCAAAAATCGCCTTTTCGTACGGTTTGGTTTGACGCAAGACAAATACCTCCAAACACAACCTGGCCTTCTTTAAACTTTCCCGCATTGTCAAAGCCTTCGGACAATGGGGCATAAAAGCGTTGGAGCCTTACCGGACAGAACTTCCATAGGGCATACCAGCCCATGGACCGGCCACGCTTTACTAAAATCAACAATATCAATTATATCAACCGCATTGATATTATGCAAGATTTCCCAATAGGTCGTAAGGCCATTCGCTGCCCCGGACGGCTGTTGAAACGGTTTGTCCTGCGATTCTTCAGGCGATCATCCCCAGCTCTTTATGTTGTTCTTAAAGGCGTAAATGGCCGCCTGGGTTCTGTCCGAAACCTTGAGCTTCTTAAATATGTTGGAGACATGGTTTTTAACCGTTTTTTCGCTTATGTAAAGCTTTTTCGCTATTTCCTTGTTAATCATGCCTTCCGCAATAAGCCCCAGTACTTCCAACTCTCTCTGGGTAAGGTTGTTTAACTCGCCTCTGGTCCTCTCATGGAGGGTAATCCTGTTAAACTCCCTGACCAGTTCCTTGGTCATATTGGCCTGTATGTACGTCTGGCCCTGGTGCACGCTCCTTATTGCGCTTATAAGCACCGAGGGCTCCGCATCCTTCAAAATATAGCCTTCTACTCCCAGCTGGATGGTTCTGAACAGGTACTCCCTGTCCTCATGGATTGTCAAAACCACTATCTTGGGAGGGTTTTCCCCGCGTTTTAACTCCTCTATGGCCCAGATTCCGTTCCCCTCGGGCATGTTTATATCCATTAAAACAATATCCGGCTTGCACTCCCTTGCCAGCTGCACAACCTCATTCCCGCTGGACGCCTGGGCTATAACCTCCATGTCCTTCTCCAGTTCAAGGATCTGCTTTAAGCCCTGCCTAAACATTGGATGGTCATCTGCAATCAAAATCCTAATCTTGTCCATTAAGACCCCCCTTTATTCCAAAGGTATGGTAATAGCTAACCGGGTGCCTTTCCCGGGTTTTGAATACAGTGAGAATTCGCCGCCTAAAAGCTCAACCCTTTCCCGCATGTTCAGCAAGCCGAATCCCCGGTCTATTTCCCCGCTTCTCATAACGGTTTCATTGACATTAAAACCCTTTCCGTCGTCAAATATGCTAAGCCTTAACCTGCTGTCGGCAAATTCCAGCACCACTGATAAGCTTTTGGCCATGGCATGTTTCCGGACATTGCTGGTAGCCTCCTGCAGTATCCTGAACACCGCCAGTGATGTCAAGGGTTTTATGTTATTGCAGGTGCCTATGGTTTTAAAAGCCACCGCAACACCTGTTTCGTCCTGAAAATTCATAAGAAACCTTTCCATTGTCGGCACCAGCCCCAAATCATCCAGCGACATGGGACGCAGGTTGTAGATTATCTTTCTTAAGTCCTGAAGGTTTTCTCTCACTATTGTCTTCAGATTCCCCAGTTCCTCCTTGGCTTTTCCCCTGTCGACGTCTATCAGCCTCTCACATATCTCGGCCTTTAAAACCACGTTGGACATGGACTGGGCTGGGCCGTCATGTATATCTCTTGCCACCCTCTGGCGCTCTTCCTCCTGGGCTTTGATGATCCTGAAGCCCAATAACTGCCGCTGCTGAATGTTTTCAAGCTGAGACGACAGTTCATTCAGTTCCCCGGTAAGGCAGTTTAAGGCCACCGTCATGTTGGTCATAAGCTTGTCGGCTTTCTCTACGGTCCTCATGGCGTCCCTTAGCCTTACTTCCATTTCGTTCCTTCTCGCCAGCAGGTGTTTTTCCTCCTGGCGCTTTAACGCCAGCTTTATGCGTATATTATCGGCTTTCTCATAAGCTTCTTTTATATCGTCTTGCGTAAACTTGGTGTAGTTGTTGCTGACTATTGCCAGCCTTTTCTTTTTCTCCTTTAAGTCGGCCTCCAGCTCCACTATTTCGATATTGACTTCCCGGATTTGCTGCTTTATCCTCTCCAGCTCTTCTTCCGTTTTCTTGCATTCCTGCCGGGCATGTTCGGCAATGTCGCTTACGTTATTTTTGCTGTCGTTGATCACCTTGACAGTGTTTTGTATTATCTTGTCGAGCTTTGCGATATCAAGCTTAAAATTACTCATTTTATCTCCACCGAAAAAATTAATGGGAAAAGCCGCAGTGCCACATAA
>JAKOSZ010000390.1 GCA_029776555.1 Bacillota bacterium
CAAAGTCCGTTATGTACATTTTATCCCCTGTACGCATTGGCTCAAACTAAAAAAAGGTACAGGATAAAAAAAAAGAGCAAAAAGTTGCCCCCACCATGCCGTGCGTCGATATTTTTTGAAGCTCGCGCTCATAAGGTGGGTGCCCTCCTGAATAATTTGTACGTCCCCCATTACGGGGCATGCACGCCATATTCAGAGTCCAGGCTCCCTCTTCTAAGGTGTTGGCTCAAAAATTATCGACTGTACACGGACACAGCAGGGTCCCTTCAATGCCCTTATCTTTCGTCACTATTATATTAGCATAATAATCCCGGTGTTGCAAGTAACAATCTCTGCCTGCCGACAGGCATTTTAATGGTAATAGCCTTTGGCAGCCGGCATATCATATAGTGAACAGGAGCGCAAAAGCCGCCCTGGTCACTTAAAACTGAAAGGCCCTCCAGAAGAGTAAGGATAATGGCAGGCAAAGTGGGCAGTGGTTTGGAAGCCTGTAGGCTGGCAGAGGAGGTGAAGAAGATGCTGGTAGAGTCCCTCACCATCATCATTGTCCTTTCCGTCCTCAATGAAATCATTACTGAGATCATAAAGACAGCTTTTCCCATTTTTAAGGGCTATGCCATGATTATTGCCATTGTGTGTGGCGTCGTCCTCTGCATCCAGGCCCAGGTGGGCTTAATGTCGGTACTGGGGGTAACCATGCGTTCTCCCGTAATTGATTATCTTCTCACCGGTGTTATTATTTCCCGCGGTTCCAATGTTATTCATGATCTGATATCCCAATTGGAACCGCGGAAATCCTCCTAGTTATCCTCCTTTTTCACTGCTGTGCTCACAAGACGCAGCTCTTCCAGCTGCTTCGGGGCCACCTCCGCCGGGGCTCCAGTCATAAGGCAGGTGCCGCTGGCCGTCTTGGGAAAAGCTATGACGTCGCGGATACTGTCGGCCCCGGTCAACAGCATTACCAGCCGGTCAAAGCCGAAGGCGATGCCGCCATGGGGCGGTGTTCCATATTCAAAGGCATCGAGGAGAAAGCCAAATTTTTCCCTGGCCTCGGCCTCGGACAGCCCCAGGGCGGTAAACATTTTCTCCTGCAGCTGGCGCTGATAAATCCTCAGGCTCCCGCCGCCCAGTTCTACGCCATTCAGCACCAGGTCGTAGGCCTTGGCCCGCACCTGACCCGGTTCCGTATCCAGGAGGGGAATATCATCCTCAACGGGACTGGTAAAGGGATGGTGCATGGCCGTATAGCGTTTCTCCTCCTCATCCCACTCCAAAAGGGGAAAATCCACAATCCAGACAAAGTTGTACTTGTCCTCGGGGATCAGGCCTTGCTTGCGGGCCAGGTGCAGGCGCAGATGGCCCAGGGAATCTGCCACCATCGGAGCCGGTCCAGCCACAAAGAGGAGCAGGTCCCCTACCCGGGCTTCCAGGAGGCGGCACAGGGCCTCCTGCTCTTCTTCCTGCAGGAATTTGACAAGGGGAGAATTGAGCCCCTCCTCGCTAACCCGGATCCAGGCCAGCCCCTTGGCCCCGAACTGGGCAACATATTCTGTCAGCTCGTCAATTTCCTTGCGGCTCAGGGAAAGGCCGCCGACCAGGTTCAAGCCCTTCACCTGTCCCCCCTTTTCCACTGCCTGCCGGAATACCTTAAACCCACTTTCGGCGACCGCCGCCGTCACATCAACAATCTCCATTCCAAAGCGGGTATCGGGTTTGTCACTCCCATACCGGTCCATGGCTTCCTGGTAGGTTAGGCGGGGGAAGGGCAGGGTTAGCTGGATATCAAGGACTTCGGCAAAGATCCGGGCCATCATTTTTTCCATCAGGGCCAGGATGGTCTCCCGG
>JAKOSZ010000391.1 GCA_029776555.1 Bacillota bacterium
CCCGGTCCAGAAGGGGTGTATCTGCGGTTATGAAATTCGTGTAAAGCAGGTTATAGTCCATAAAAGCGCTGGATTTGTATTCGGACAGCTTCTTGTACCAGTATGCGTCGTTGGAGTCCTTAACTGTAAATGTGCCCACAACTTTTACTTTTATGGGCTGAATGCCGCTGTCCGGAGCAGGGTCCACAAGGAGATACTCTTCGTCCAGAAACAGCTTGAGGTTTAACATAGCCTCTTCGGTGACTATTACCTCATACACGTCTCCCTGCTTGGCAGTGTTAAACATGCGGCCGTTTACGATCGTGATATGGTCCTGCAGCCCTTCCATTCCCTCCAGCTGGGTATACCTTTTCTCGGGTTTTTCATCAATCAAGTTCTGGGGCTGCGCCGATAAGGATTTTAAACTCAGTCTCCGGGCCCTGGTTTTCGTTGGAAGGTCAAAGGCCGGCAGGTACTTTTCCTCTATATTGGTGTTAAAAATCCCGTAGGCCTTTACCCTGTCGTTTTGATCGCTGATATGGGCAAAATTGGCCTCTACTCTAAACGCACCGGGAAACACACCGGTCTGTTCCTGGAAGGTTTCCAGATCCCTGGTCAGCATTCTCTGCAGCACCCCATCCGAATATATGGGCACGCTGCTGACCATGGCCGATACCAAGATAGAACCAATAAGCAGGCAAAGGAACATCCACCGGTTATTGAGCATTTTACGAATTACAAAGATCAGCAAGTTCCCTACCCCCTATCTTAGGAATACCTCGTCTCCCTCGTTCAGTCCCGATAGAATCTCTTCATACATGTTGGTCCTGAGGCCCACTTCCACGTCAACCTGTTTCCTCAGTCCATCCTCCAGTTTATACACGAAAGTCCTTCCGCCAAACCTCTTTACGGCGGCAGCAGGCACCACAAGGGTATTCTTGGATTCCTCTTCCACAACGGTGAAATTGGCGAAATCGCCCAGTTGTACGGTATCCGGTATGTTTGGCATGTCGATGTACACAATCTGGGGCGGGTTGTCTCCGGGGAATTTGGGGAGCGGAGGTATCTGCACAACCGTACCTTCGAAAACACTGTCCTTTGGTGCCCAGGCACCTACCGGTTTGAGCTCCACTTTCTGCCCCAGCTTGAGCTTGGAAACTTTGTCCCCGTCGTAAACCAGGTGGAATGCGCTGGTGTCGGCAACAGTGACTATCGTAATATTGGCGCCGATGCTCCTTCCTTCCCTCATGTCAGGGTGTACAAACACAACTTCCCCGTCTATGGGAGACACCAGCCTGGACTCCGTGTACTGCTTCTGCAGGTCCGAATAGCGGGTCTCGGCTTCCTGCACCGCCAGCTTCGCCAGCCTTATATTGTAGCCGTCGGGCCCGTAGTTCTGTTTTGTATTTTTGACAACATACTCCTGGTCGGCTATTTTCTGCTGCAACTCTTCCAGTTGAGCTTTTGTAGCCAGGTCAGGGTTCGCAAGCAGTTCCTCGTACTGTTTTTTCAGAGCCTTCAGCTGGTTTTCCGCAGACCTTATGCTGCTCTCTGCCTGCAGCAGGGTCTGCTCATAGTTGATCCTGGCTTTTTCCAGGGAGGTTTTAGCCGAATTCATCTGGCTTTCGATGTTTCCTATATCCAGCTCCACCAAAACATCTCCCTTTTTCACTTTATCGTTGGCTCTCACATGGATGCGGTGTACTAACCCTCCGTTGGGCCTGAAAGCAAGGTCTATCTGCCTTACGTACTGAAATTTAGCACTGCCGGTCAATTCTTTACGCAAATCGGTTCTTTCAACTTTTACCGTGTCATATTTGGGTTTCTCAGGCTCAATCAATGGCGGAGGTAAAAGCTTCTCCTCCTTAGGCAAGAAGTAGCAGCCTGAAAAGGAGGAAACACCAAGGGAAACTATAAACCCCAGAATGGCTGTTTTCCTTAAAAATCCACTCATATAGCTTCCTTCCTTTCTAAAATGATTATATTGCCGGTATTACTATCAATAAAAAGGTAACACACATGGAGGACAAAATAAAGTAGACTTTTTTCTGAAAATGGTATCTTTTTTTAGGCTGTTTTGGGGACAGGGCATTCCCCTGCCCTACTTAATTATACCACAATTATTGCAAATTTCCGGCAGGAATCTTTTGGACGGCCGGTTTGGAGGCCAAAGTGTAGAAAAAAAACTCCAAATGTATTATATTATTGTTAGGAAACAATGCTTCGCCGGAATTTTTTACTGGTCCTATTGGGGGGTGGACTTTTTAGTGAAAATCATCGTTGCCGATGATGAAAAGTGGGTTAGAAACACCATTACCAGCATTATTCCCTATGAAAAGCTGGGACTGACCCTTATAAGCGAAGCCGAAAACGGTCTTGAGGCCCTGGAGATATGCCGCCAGTACAAGCCCGACATTCTCATCACCGATCTCATGATGCCCGGCATTACCGGAATGGACCTCATACAGGAGCTGAAAACCCTTCAGCCTGATTTAAAAATAATCATCATCAGCGGTTACAGCGACTTCGAATACGCCAAGACCGCCATAAAATACGGGGTTTCAGAATACATTTTAAAGCCCATTGACGAAAACGAGCTTTGCAATATTCTGGCAAGAGTGAGAGACGAAATCCTTGAAAAGCGGCGCCGCGAGGAGGAGGAAACGGCCCTTCGCAGCCAGTACAAGAGGGCCCTCCCCATTATTTGCACCAACTACTTAAACCAGCTCATCCAGCCCAATTCCTTCATAACAGACAACATAAACAAAACTCTCCAGGACTACGGCATTGACTTCCGCTGCCCCTGCTACACGGCAGCGGTGTTTTCTCCCGATAACAGCACAGCGCTGGCCGACAGGGATAACCTGAACCTCTACAGGACACTGATAAGGAGAACCGTAAAGAGGTATTTGAAGGGCGTGGCATTTCCCAGGCTCACCAATGAATTTGAAATGGTTGCCATTATAAACCACCGGCAGGTGGATGACAGCGCCAACCTGTTTTCAAAAGGCTTTCACCTCTGCATAAGCCTTTACAAGAAGCACTTCGGCGACACGCTGTCCATAGGCGTAAGCTCCCCTGCCCAGTACATTTCAAAACTGCCCGAGCTCTACGCCCAGGCGTGCAAAGCCCTGGAAGTGCGCTTCTGGAAGAGCGGCCCCAAGATTTTCTACTTCCAGGAAAACAGGCTGACCGACATTAAAAGCATTGACATCCCGGAACAGGACCTGGAGAACGCGGCCATGGCCATTAAACTGAAGGATTTGCAGCCGGCCTACAGGCTCGTAAACGAGGTGTGTTCCTTCATTAAGTCCAACTACCAGTATGTCAACCCGGCGCCGGTGAAGGAGCTGTTCTGGACCCTGATCCAGTCCCTGGCCAGCTTCCTGAACATCCAGATGTCTTTTATCGAATATGAATCCATGATAACCAACGCTCACCCTTACGAAACGATAAGGAATATAAACTCCCTGGACCGCCTGGTGCAGTATGCCAAGGAGGTTATAAAACGCCTGCATGAACACTTTGAGAACAAAAACAACTACTGCCAGCAGATTAACCCCATAGAAATGGCAAAACAGATAATTAACCGCAATTACCAGAGCGACATCAACCTGGAGCTGATCTCCAAGTATGTGCACTTAAGCCCTACCTATTTCAGCGAGCTTTTTAAGCGAGAAACCGGGATGAGTTTTATTGACTACAAGACCCTGGTTCGCATAGAGAATGCCAAGAAACTCTTTGCCAATACCGGCATGAGCATCTACGAGATAAGCAACAGGATAGGCTACACAAACCCCAAGTATTTCAGCCGCCTGTTTAAGAAAATCACAGGCATGTCGCCCTTCGAATACAAGGAAAAGTACTGCCGGCCTAACCCTGCGCCGACGGCTGTGGAAATGGCGGAAGAGGCAAATATAAACTGAGCAATGGGAGAATAGGAATTGAAGTCGGTTTCAAGAGTTCCTGAAATAAAGCAGAGAGAAGAGGTAACTCAAAAGAGCAGCCTGTTTTTGCGGTCAAGGGCCCAGATGGCCTTGTCTTTTTTTTCCCTGGCCTTTTTGTCCATGCTGGTGCTTGCCGCAGTTTTCTACTGGCAGGCCACGGTTATCGCCGAAAAGGGCTTCCGCACCATGGCCATTCAGGATGTGACAAAGACGGGTTCGGCCCTGGAGTTGTACTTAAACTCAATTATTGAAGATGCCCGCTCCATAACCAACGATAGGGCTCTTTCCGCCTGTTTCTCTTCCGAGGGCGACGAAAAGCTTTCCCCGTCCTGTATTATCGAAACCCTGGCCAGCCTGCCTGTTCAACGCTACCTTTACAACGACAACCTTCTCAATATTTTTGTACTGTACGAAGGGCAGACCTATACAGCATACAGCAGGAACAACAGGAACCCGTCTTCCGTCCCGGTAATAGAATCTCCCTACAGGAGGTTTTCGGGGGCAAGGGAAGGAATTAAGCTTCTGGGCACCGAGCTCAGGTTTTACTCCCAGGGAGAGTATGAGAACGTGGTATCGGTGGCGGGGATTTTCAGAGAACAGGATGAGGAAGGCAGTTTGGTTGTCTGTATAGTTGATTTTTCCTATGAAGGGTTTGCGGAGCTGGTCATGCCGCCGGCAAGCGAATCCCACCCCGGAAGCCGTACGGTAATCGCAGACTCCCAGGGAAATATTATGTTTGACCAGGACCCGGGCCTTCTGACAACCCCCCTGAAAGCCGACTTCATGTCAAAAATAGGCAAAGGGGAAAAATATGGCTTTATCTCTTCCCAGTGGAACGGGCAGCCGGTCTATGCGGCTTACAATTCCCTGCCGGGATTCGGCTGGAAGGTAATAAGCATTACCCCCAGGAACTCGGTTCTTGACAACCTCAGCGGTACAAGGGCCATTGTGATTGGCTTCTGCTCCGCTTTTACCATTTTAGTGCTGGTTTTTTCCCTGGTGGCCTCCTCCTCTTTCTTAAAGCCGCTGAACGAACTCACCGCCATCCTGTCCGAATATGAGCAAAGCCAGTTCCTCTCCAATAAGCTCCATAGAGCCGGCAACAGGTCACCGGCCCAGGAAAAGGAGAACATGTCCAGGCTTGGCAGCATTGTTGAGAAGCTGTACTCCATACAGCTCAGTCAAAAGGAGGCCCAGATTAAGTCCCTGCAAAACCAGATCAATCCCCACTTCCTTTACAACACCCTTGAGTCCATAAGGGGCGCCGCCCTTTTCCACGGCATCCATGACATAGCGGCCATGGCCAAGTGCCTGTCCCTGTTCTTCAGGTACAGCATAAGCGAGGAAAACCTGGTGAAAATCAGGGAAGAACTTCAGCACCTGGAGAATTACATTGCCATACAGAATTTCCGCCACGACAACAAATTCCTGCTGGTATATAACATTGCTGAAAGGCTTTACAACTACAAAATTCTGAAACTTACCCTCCAGCCCCTCGTAGAAAACTCCATTAAGCACGGGCTGGAAATGAAGCTGGGCAAGGGAACCATTAAGGTGGAAATACTGGACTTGGGCAGCGTGCTCAAAATCGTGGTCCACGACGACGGAATAGGCATGTCCCCCGAAAAGGTAAGGGAACTCAACAGGATGCTGGAAAGCGGCTCACCCCATCCCCTGGGGGACGAGAGGGACCGGGAAGGCGTAAGAAGCGGTATAGGAGTCTGGAACGTCAATTCCAGGATAAGGCTCTACTTTGGAGAACAGTACGGGCTGAGGTACAGGGAATCTTCCGTTGGAACAACGGCGGAGGTAACCCTTCCCATCGTGGAATAAAGCCGCTTTTAATGGTCAATGGGCCTCAATTAACCCTTGCATTAAGATTCACCCACAGGCGCCGCCGGCACGGGCTTTGCCCCTTTCCTGCCCCGGATTCCCCTTTACCCGTTCTTAAAAAATCACCCTTTTTCAACATTTTACTTGTCAAATTCATATAAAAGTGCCATTCTATTATTTAGGAAAAGGGGGTATGTTAACAGTCATCCCCTTAATTTATTGGGGGAGGACGTGTTTCTGCAGGTCAGGGCATTGCCCCTGCACCGGGTCAAACCCTTGATTTTAGGCAATGGCGCCGGCAGCCGCGGTATTTTTCTTTTCCCCATAGCCCGGGGAAGGAAAGCCTGCGGTGCCTGCTCCGCGGGACTGGGACTGTCACTTAAAATTGGCGGTTTAGTTTAACACACTAAACGGCGAAAATGAAAAAAAACACTTGCGGAAAAGGAAGGGGTTTTAATTGCGGATTTTCAGAATCCCGGCTTTTATTTACACCTTTTTAATGCTCTTAATTATGGGGATTGGCATCGGTATCGTAAGCCTTTACTTTGGAGCCGCCTATTACGGCAGGCTGATGTTTTTCACCTATTTTAAGTTTCCCTCCCTGATCCTTCTTAACATCTTTCCCGTGGTATTATTGATATTTCTGATATACCTTATCTCCAACAGGGCCTGGGTAAGCTTCCTTGTCACAACGGTGGTGGTAATGCTCTTCTCCTGGGTCAATTACTTTAAGCTGCAATTGAGAAACGACCCCCTGCTGGCCGCAGACCTTTCCCTCATCCTGGAAAGCATTAACATGGCCGGCAAATACGAAATCCGGCTGAACTGGAAGATGATCTGCGTAATTGCGGCCTGTGTCGTCGGGACGCTGGTGTCGGCCTTCCTGGTAAAGGGAAGGATTGCTTCCCTCCGGCTGAGACTGGCGGGTATAGCCCTGCTGTTGTTAACAGGGGCCCTTTCCTTTAAATACGCCTACTCCAACACCGCCCTGTATAAAAAAATCCAGAACCTGGAGCTGATTAACCGCTGGTCCGCCACCCAGACCTATATTTCCAAGGGCTTTGTATATCCCTTTTTGTACAGTATAAAGACCAGCCTCGACAAACCCCCGGAAGGATACGACGAGAAGGCTGCCAGGGAAAAGCTTTTCTCCTATGAGTATTCCGACATACCGGAGGACAAAAAGGTTAATGTTATAGCCATCATGCTGGAGGCATACAATGACTTTACCAAGTTCCCCCAGCTGGAGTTCAACATCGACGTGTACGGCTATTTCCACCGGCTTAAGGCCGAGTCCTATTCCGGGGAACTGGTCACCAACGCCTTTGCCGGGGGCACCATCGACACCGAGAGGTGCTTTTTAACGGGCTTTAGCTCCCTCTACAACTTCAGGACCAAGGTCAACTCCTATGTCTGGTACTTCAGGGAGCAGGGCTACCGGGTGGAAGGCAGCCACCCCTGCTACGACTGGTTTTACAACCGGAAAAATGTCAACGAATATATGGGTTTTGAAAACTATTACTACTTTGAAAACTATTACGGGGAACTGGCCGGCGGCCGCATAGCCGGCGATGAGATACTGTTCCCTCATATAATAAAGCTTTACGAAGCCAACAAGGCAACGGGAAAGCCTTATTTCAGCTTTAACGTCACATACCAGAACCACGGGCCCTACCCCGCCAAAAAGCAGACGGATTTGCAGTATGTAAAAAACAAGGGCTACAGCGAAGAAGAGTACAACATCCTTAATAACTACTTTTCCGGGATATACGACACAAACCGGGAATTGGAGAGTCTGATCGACTACTTCAGAGAGGAAGAGGAGCCGGTGGTGGTCATCCTCTTCAGTGACCACAACCCCTGGATGGGCGACGGCAACAGCGTGTACAAAATGCTGGGCGTCAATTTTGACTTAAGCAGCGAGGAGGGCTTCTACAACTACTACAATGCGCCTTATATAATCTGGGCCAACGACAGCGCCAGGAGGGTCCTGGGAAATGATTTCAGGGGCCAGGGCCCCGCCATAGGGCCCGGCTTCCTGATGAACGAGTTCTTTCGTCTGGCGGGCTATGAGGGCAACGAGTTTATGAAGCTCTCCAATGAGCTTAAGTCCCTTGTAGACGTGGTGCATGCCACCGGGCGCTATAAGGAAGCCGGCCGACTCACCCAGGAACTGTCTTCAAAAGCCCGGCAGAAGCTCAACCAATTCCTGCAGGTACAGTACTACTGGAGAAGGAACTTCCGGAGCAGCCCAAAATGACAGGAGGGACGGGACAAAGGGCGGGGTAGTGTAAACTTTTAGCAGGCGGTTGGAGGAATTTAAAGGGAAGATGAAGAAAAGAGACCTCCAGGCGAAACAAACCGCGACTCCCTGAAAGGAGCATGAAAGGGACAGCGGGGAATTGCAGCTTTCCCCCCTTGTATAATAAAATTGACTTAGGAAGGCATAAAACATGTATACTGCGCAAAGCGCGCCTGAATGGGGGTAGAAAAATGGTTCCGTTGAGGGAGAAGTTTTTCGGCTGCATAGCCGGCTGCCACATCGGCTCTGCCATGGGGGCCGTGGTTGAGGGGATGACCTACAGTCAAATTGAGGAGAAGTACGGCTTTGTGGACAGGCTGTACCCTTACGAGCACTATGGCAACGGCTGGATGAGGGAAGCCGGGACAACTGAAGACGGCGTTGAAAGGCAGAAACTGATCATTACGGCCATTGGGGAAAAGAAGGACCGGGTTAACGCGGAAGACATCAGGGCCATATGGCTCCGGGATATTAAGGGCAAGGTAGGGGGCAAGGTCTCAGAGCCCTTTGAAGATATTCTCCTGGACATGGCCAGGGCTGGGATCCCTGCCAACGACCTGGGAAAATACTGTGACTATGCGGGCCTGGTCAGCTACGCCCGGTCATGCCACCCCATAGGCCTGATTAACGCCGGCGACATCCAGGGCGCCGTTGAGGACATAATGAGCACGGGCCAGCTGTACCAGACGGCCAACAGCAGGGGCTTAAAATGGGCCTGCGTAACCGGCGCCGCCATCGCCGCCGCCGCCAAACCGGATGCCACCGTTGACAGCGTCATAGGCGCAATTTACGACTACTGCGATAAGGATACGGTTGTAAGGGAAATTGACCGGCAGCTGAAACACACCGCCGACTGCAAGACAATCCGGGAGCTGCGAAAGAAGTTTGACAGCGTGTACAGCGGCCAGGGCATCCCCTACCAGTTCAGCCACGCCAACGAAGTGGTGACAAAGGCCGTTTGCATATTCAGGATGGTAAAAGGCAACACGAAAGAGGCAATTTTAGCCGGAGTAAACATGGGAAGGGACACCGACTGCGTCACCGCCGTGGCAGCGGGTATTTCCGGGGCGCTGACGGGAGGAGGCTCCATCCCCCGGGAGTGGATTGAGCAGGTGGACTACGCCACCAGCGTAAACCCCTATACCAACTCCAGGAGAACCCTGCGGGAAAGCGCCGACTTATTGTACAACGCCTTCCTGGAAAGGCTCAAAAAGATGGAAAGCTATATCGGCTCAATGAGAAAAGCCCTGTAAAACAGGGCTTTTCTTATTAAAGCCATAAAGCCGTCAACAACTGACTATCAAACTCTCCCCGGTCATTTCGGCGGGTCTTTCAAATCCCATGAGGCGGAGC
Source organism: Bacillota bacterium (assembly GCA_029776555.1). Lineage (GTDB taxonomy): Bacteria > Bacillota > Clostridia > Acetivibrionales > JAKOSZ01 > JAKOSZ01. Next base: position 9,415 of record JAKOSZ010000391.1, read on the forward strand.
ATGGTAGGGGCTATGTCCGCAAGCCTCCCCTCCTTCAGCCTCACATCTCCCGCCCCAACTACTATGAAAGGAGCCGGGTTGGTGGTGTGGGCCGTGAAGGGTCCGCCGGTCTCGTAGTCTATCATCTGCTCACTGTTGCCGTGGTCAGCGGTTATTATGGCAACTCCCCCCTGACCCAGCACCGCCGGCACCACCCTGGCCAGGCATTTGTCAATGGCCTCTATGGCCGACCTGGCAGCCTCAAACACCCCGGTGTGCCCTACCATGTCGGGGTTGGCGTAGTTCAGTATTATGACGTCGTACTTCCCCGATTCTATCCTTTTTACCACCTCGTCGGTAACCTCGTAGGCGCTCATCTCGGGTTTCAGGTCGTAAGTGGCCACCTTGGGCGAAGGTATGAGCACCCTGTCCTCTCCCTCGTAAACCGTTTCAACCCCGCCGTTGAAGAAAAAGGTTACATGGGCGTATTTCTCCGTCTCGGCTATCCTGAGCTGCTTTAACCCCTTCCTGCTTATATACTCCCCGAAGGTGTTGGTAAGGCTCTCGGGCTTAAAGGCCACCACCGCGTTTTTTATGGTCTTGTCATACTGGGTCATGCACACATAGTACACGGGAAAAAAGCCGTTGGCCCTTTCAAAGCCGTCAAAGTCCTCGTCGGTGAAGGCTCTCGTGATTTCCCGAGCCCTGTCGGGCCTGAAATTGAAGAATATTATGGAATCGTTCCTGCCGATGGCAGCTGCGGGCTTCCCGCTCTCCAGGATAACCGTGGGCCTGACAAACTCGTCAAACTCTCCCCTGGCGTAGGACTCCTTCACCGCCTGCAGCGGGTCGCCGGCGTAAAGCCCCTTCCCCAGCACCATGGCGTCGTAGGCAAGTTTCACCCGCTCCCAGCGCTTGTCCCTGTCCATGGCGTAGTACCTGCCCATGACCGAAGCTATCTTGCCCGTCCCAATCTCCTCAAGCTTCCGAATCAGCTCTTCCACGTATCCTAAAGCGCTGTCCGGCGGGACGTCCCTGCCGTCAAAAAAGCAGTGTATGTATACCTCTTTCAGCTCATGCCTTCTGGCAAGCTCCAGCAGGGCGTACAGGTGGGTGTTGTGGCTGTGGACCCCGCCGTCGGACAGAAGGCCGTAAAGGTGGAGCTTTGAGTTGTTCTTTTTGCAGTTTTCGATGGCGTCCAGGAACTCTTTCTTGTGGAAAAAGTCGCCGTCCTCTATGGACTTGGTAATCCTGGTAAACTCCTGGTATACTATCCTTCCCGCGCCTATGTTGGTGTGTCCCACTTCCGAATTGCCCATCTGCCCCCTGGGAAGGCCTACATCCATGCCGCTGGTGAATACCCTGGTATTGGGATAGGTCTTAAGAAGGCTGTCAATAAAAGGTTTTTCGGCGGCTTCGATAGCGTTCCCTTCCAACCGGGGGTTGATGCCGTAGCCGTCCAGTACTATTAATGTTACAGGTCTTTTTCTCATGGCTCACTCTCCCGCAATTTCGTCAAAACCAACTCGACCCTCCGGTGACAAAGCCGGAGGGTCGGCTTATGAAACTTTCAGCTTAAATCCCGTTTCACCGGGCATCCCTTTAAGTGAAGAAACTACCTGTCGTATTTTACTATCTTTTCAAAGTCGTCCAGCTTGAGGCTTGCTCCTCCAACCAGTCCCCCGTCTATATCCGGCATGCCGAACAGCTCCGAAGCGTTGGCCGCGGTTACGCTCCCGCCGTACTGGATCCTAATGCTGTCCGCCGTTTCTTCGTCGTAGAGCTCCTTCACAGTCTTCCTTATTATGGAGCACACCTCGTCGGCCTGCTGGCTGGTAGCCGTTTTCCCGGTGCCGATGGCCCAAATGGGCTCGTAGGCTATCACCAGCTTTTTAACCTGTTCGGCCGAAAGTCCGAAAAGGGCTGCCTTCACCTGGTACCTCACCAGGTCCTCGGTGACGCCCAGTTCTCTCTGGGCCAGGGATTCGCCCACGCACACGATGGGAGTCAGGCCATACCTGAATGCCGCGTGGACCTTCCTGTTCACCGTCTCATCGGTCTCGGCAAAGTACTGTCTCCTTTCCGAATGGCCTATAATGACATACTCAACGCCCAGTTCGGAAAGCATCTGGCCGGCAACTTCTCCCGTAAAGGCTCCCTTCTCCTCCCAATGCAGGTTCTGGGCGCCCACCTTAATGTTGGAACCCTGGGCGGCCTTTTTCACCGCAGGTATGCACACAAAGGGCACCGCCACTACCACTTCGGCCTCTACCCCCGCAACCCTGGGCTTCAGTTCCTCTATAAACCTCTCCGCCTCTCCGGGGGTCTTGTTCATTTTCCAGTTTCCGGCGATTATTTTTCTTCTAATTTTTTTTTTGTCCATGAGCACCGCTATTCCAGGCAGGACCTTGCCTTCCAGGAACTCCAGCGAAGCCCCTCCGCCGGTGGATATATGGGTTATCTTATCGGCATAGCCCAGCTGCTCCAGCGCGGCCGCCGAGTCACCGCCTCCCACCACGGAGAC
>JAKOSZ010000392.1 GCA_029776555.1 Bacillota bacterium
CGCTTCCTGCGGCCCCCTGTACAATTAGAAGGTCGTGGCCTTCATCCCTTATAACCCTGTTCTGCTCGCGCTGGATGCTGGTGACAATGGTTCTCATCCTGCTGTCGACGCTCTTGCCCAGCATTTCCTGGAGTATTTCGTCGTCTATCTTTAAGCTGCTGTCAAACATGTACTGCAGTTTCCCTTTTGCTATCTTAAACTGCCTTTTTAAGCCGATGTCCCCCCTGATAACCCCTGAAGGCGCTTTATACCACACTTCACCTGTTTCAAAGTCATAAAACATGCTTGATATGGGCGCCCTCCAGTCGTATATAAGTATCTCGCCGCTTTCAGGCTCTTCAAGGGTAGCGATTCCGATATATATCGGCTCCGCTTTTTCCTTTTCTTCCTCTTTAAAGTCCATCCTGCCGAAATAGGGCGAATCGAGCATTTTCTCCAGTCTTCGCACCAGCTGGTTTGACACCCGGTACCTGGCCCTCTGTCTTTCCAGTTCGGACAAAAAGAGATAAGCCTGCGTCATGGTTTCTAAGTCCGCAGCACTCTGAGGCGTCACCTTTAACTCGTCCCACATTTGCCGGTGAATATTGACTATATTCTGTCTGAACTTCCTGGCCCACTCCTTCTTGCCTTCAAGCTGCCTTTCTATCTCATCCAGAACCCTTTTAAGCCTTTCCGATTCGTGCAGCCACTCGCTATTGTCGATTCCCATCCGGAAACCTCCTTAAATTCAATAAATCCCCGCATTTTACTAAGACCCCGCCAGATAAGCTCCGGCATGCCAAAGGGCAGCTCTCTCCCGTCCGCCGGGAATGCCTGGCTTGCGACAAAATGCCGTTTTATTAAGTAATATAGTTGTAACAGATGATATTTATTCTTAGTGATGTTAAGTTAGCTGTGGATTGGACTTTATTGCCTGTCACAATATATATCAATATAAAGCCATGCGGCTGGAAAGTCAATACACTAATTCCCGGCGGGACACTCCCCCGCGGGAAAGGACAAAGGGAAAAGGTTCGGACCAGGGCCGGGAGAAAGAAAGTAAAAGGGCAAAGGGAGAAGGAACTACAGGGAAACGGAAGAGAAAAATACTGGCTAAATATTGTAAAAAAGACAGAAAAAAGGCACGGGGGGAAAGCCCACAGTATGGATTGTGAACAACTGAGACAGGCGGTAAAAGGGCACAGGGGAAGGCTGCACCGCGGATTGCAGCCGCCGGCAGGCGGGCGATTCTCCCGCCCGGCGTCCCCTGTGCCCATTATCTGTTTCCTTTAAAACTCTATGGCAACGGTTGCCACATTATAGGGCAGAACATCAAAGGCCACGCCGTCTCCCTCCAGCGACACGCTGGCTCCGGGGGCCTTAAGCTCATTTTCGTTTACGTCTACAAAGAAGGCGGCTTTGGGCTTGGGACCATTGGGGAATTTAAGCACTGCCCTTGTCTTTGCCCCGTCGGTCTCGTACACCCGCACAATCAGGCGCCGGTCAGCACAATCTTCGGCCATCTTTACTGCCGATAAGGCTGCGCTGCCGCCTTCCAGCCGCATAAAGCTTCCCGAGGGCGCCATTGTGCCGCCGTGGATCTTCCCCGAAAGGACTGTGACGGGATGGCAATAGTCAAAGGCCGTTTCAATCAGCCGCCTGTTGGTCCAGGCGCTGTCTGCCACCCCAAGGGCAAAGCTGATGTCATGGTGGCCGAACTCGGGATAGGGGTCAGGGTCATAGGAACTCCTTAAAAGGGTCAGGGACAGGGAGTTGTTCACGCCCCTGAATCCATGCCTTGTCCTTGCCACCAGCATGACCGACTTTTTCCCTTCCTCCCGGGCTTTCCCCAGCGCCCAGCTGTTGGCAGGCACATCCATATCCAGTCCCCGCCTGCTTATAACACCGAAGGGCACGTCGTACATGTAGGAAGAGCAGCTGTAGTTGAGAGGCAGGTAAAATCCCAGCTGGGGGACCGTTTTGCCCGGCAGGCCGATTTCCCGCCAGTCAACGTGCACATCGAACTTGAGGAAAGGACTGTCCTCTTCCAGGGACACTTTCACATCAAGCCGGGAATTCCTGCAATGGGCCTCATACTCAATGGATTTCTCAATAAGGCCGTCCCAGTTCTTCATCCTGACCGATTTTACATTCCTGTTCACGACCTCTTCTCCCATATGCCTGCCCACGATCCAGGCCGTCATGCCCCTGGAGGGGTCTTCGTCCACAAGCCTGAAAACGCCTCCGGTTTTACCCGGCGCCACCATTTCCGTATTCGTTTCCTTGTCAACCATTGACACAATGGCCAGGGTCACGGGGTCAAACACGACCTTTATCCTGCTGTTTTCAAGCACGGACTCTTCCGGCTGCTGCTTCCTCGAGTCCCCGGGCAGGTTAACGGTTATGGCGGCGTTTTCATCCTCCGTTAACACATAGGTGCTGTAACCCAGGGCAGGAACCTTAACCTTCACCAGGACCTCCATGTAGCTGTGGCCCCAGTAGCCGTTGTAGCCCTGGCTGACCAGCTGGTGGCTGACCTTTTTCCCCTCTTCGTCCAAAAATACCATCCTGTCCCTGTCGCCTTCCCAGTCCCACACGGTAAC
>JAKOSZ010000393.1 GCA_029776555.1 Bacillota bacterium
GCGGGAGAAGTACGGAACAAGGAGCCTGGAGGAAATTTTCGTAAGATTGGTGGGTGACATCCATGAAGCTTAAGCATGTGTTTATAGTGTTTAAAAAGGAAGTCAAGGATATCATTCGCGACAGGAGGACCATAATCACAAGTTTTGTCGCCCCCCTGGTGCTGATGCCCGTATTGCTGCTGATTACGGGCGGCAGCGTTCAAAAGTTTGAAAAGGAATTGCGTGAGAATGTACGGGTGGCCCTGGCCTCTAATTCCAACACAGGCGATATAAAAAGGGTTGCCGGTGAAATCGTTGCCGTAAACCCGGACATAGAGCTTGTAGACACAGAGGATCCCATCGGCGCATTGAAGAACGGAGATGTAAGGGCCGTGCTGGAAATTGACCCTGACTACAAGGATAAACTGAGTCAGTACAAACCCTTCACCATTAATATATATTACAAAAGGGGCGAGGCTGAATCCGAGAGCAGCTTGAACATATTGAAAGCGGCAATCAGCCAGTACAACTCGAAGGTTGTCGTGGAAAGAATAAAGGCACTGGGCCAGAGTGTTGATATACTTGAACCTGTACGGATAAATGAGATAAATGAGGCTGATGAGAAAAAGAGCAGCAATATGATGGTGCTCATGATGCTGCCCATGCTGATGGCAATACTGGTGGTGGTAGGCGGGATTCCTGCGGCCACTGACCTGGTGGCGGGAGAAAAGGAGAGAAATACCTTCGAGCCCCTTCTCACCACGGCTCCCAGCAGGCTGTCCATACTGCTGGGCAAATACCTCGCGGTTACGCTGTTTTCCCTTTTCAGCGTGCTGGCTACGGTCAGCGGATATTTTATCGGCTATACGATAAACCCCAATTTTATAAACATGGGTATAGAAGGAGACACCGGACTTCTGAATGTGCCCGCAGGGACACTTGTCCTTGCAATCCTGATATCCATCGAACTGGGAATGACCTTCGCCGGGATACAAATAGCCTTAAGCACATTTGCCAAATCCTTTAAGGAAGCTCAGACCTATTTGTCCTTTCTGATATTTGTGGGCATGATACCGGGTTATGCTACCATGTTCATGCAGCCCACCGACGTAAAACTGTATATGATGTTTACGCCGATACTAAATACCGTAGCTGCCTTTAAATTAGTGCTTGGCGGGGTTATAAACTACACCTACCTGGTACTGGCGCTGGCAACATCGCTGATTTACGTAGTCCTGGCGCTGCTTTTGGCGGCATGGACCTTTAACAACGAAAAATACCTGTTCAGAAACTGAGGCGCCGCTGGGAGAACACGGGGGGACGGTTCTTTTGTGTTCCTGTGAGCCGGAAGAACCGCCCCCTTGTGTACGAAAACTCTTGACTTGATTAGCTGGTCTGTGTAAGTGAAGTGGAAGAACCATCCTTTTGATGCATTGATGTATTTGATGCACGTTAACCGGAAGAACCGTCCCCCTGGTTTTGCCCCCCTGGTTTTAGTGTCTTCTGTTGATTTAACCGCGCCTAATCTTGTATCATAGTGGTATATGGACAGTATTCCATAGAGGAGCAGGCGAACTTCAGGCGAGACAGCCTTGTGAACACAGAGGAACCGTCCCCTTGTGTTCATACTACTTTACTGTTGAAGGGTGTGTTATGTATGAAGTCCGGAAAGCCCGGTATTTATGGGAAAAGAGGCGTTTTGTCCTCAGGGCATTTTCTTGCCACCTTTGCCGGCATGAAAATGTTTGCCAAAGGGGGCAATGCCGTTGATGCGGGGGCAGCTGCAGGGTTTGCCCTGGCTGTGTTAAAACCGCATCAAAACGGTTTTGGAGGGGAATGCCCGATCCTTATCTATGCGCCCCGTGGAAAGAGGGTTGTATCCATCAGCGGACAGGGTGTTGCTCCGGGGAAGGCGACCATTGACTGGTTTAGAGAGAAAGGCATAAGCCTGATTCCCGCCGACGGTTTCCTGGGCGCAACGGTGCCGGGAATGTTCGGCTCCTATGCCACGGCGCTTTTGAAATATGGCAGGCTTTCCCTCCGGGATGTACTGGAACCGGCGCTGGAATTGGCGGAAGAAGGCTTTCCCGTGTATGGAGCCTTAAACAGGGTGCTTAATTCTTTAAAGGACAAGTTTGTGAATGAATGGCCAAGCTCGGCTGAAGTCTTTACGCCGGGGGGCAGGGTCCCGAAAGTGGGCGAAATATTGAGACAGCCCGCACTGGCCAACACCCTTAAGAGTATTATAGCAGTTGAGGACAAATTCCAGCCCCATGGCCGGGAAACAGCCATAAGACAGACAATCGACTATTTTTACAAGGGCCAAGTGGCGGATAAAATACTGGAGTTTGCCAGGAACACCCCGGTTAAGGATGCCACGGGAGAAAGCCACACCACCCTGCTGGAGAAGGAAGATTTTTTAGCTTTCGAGACCCGGGTGGAGGATCCCGTGTATGCCGACTATAAAAACTACAGGGTTTTCAAGTGCGGTCCGTGGACCCAGGGTCCGGTATTCCTGCAGCAGTTGAAACTGCTGGAGGGCTTCGACCTTAAGAAAATGGGAC
>JAKOSZ010000394.1 GCA_029776555.1 Bacillota bacterium
CGGTGACCGGAAACATTGAAGGCAAAAGCGTTATTGAGCACGGCGGCGGCATCCTTAAAATAGTTACCCCCAAGCCGCAGCCGGATATGGCCGTCAGGATACTGGCCGTGGACTAAGCCGGGAAGGGGACAGGGCCTTTCCCCTGAAAGAGTAAAGGCAAAAAGAAAAGGGAAAGGGAAAAAGGATAAGGATGGGGAAAAGAGGAAGAGAAGGGGAAGGGAAAGGGAAAGAGTAAAGAGAAAGGGATAGGGATAGGGAAAGAGAAACGGAAGGGAAACGGAAACGGAAAGGTAAAGGTAAAGGTAAAGGTAAAAGTATAGGTATAGAGAAAGGGATAGGGAAAGAGTAAGAAGAAAGAGAAAGGGAAAAAGAAAGAAAAAGGGGTAGGGATATGGGTAGGAGTAGAAGTAGGAGCAGGAATAGGAGTAAGAGTAGGAGTAAGAGTAAGAGTAAGAGTAAGAGTAGGAGCAGGGTAGAGACTTCTTTTTCCGCTTAAGGCAGCGGTTTAGGGGAATACGGATATAAAGTTCAAAGTTCCTGCCTTCCCGGGTTTCCGGGGCCGGGCAGGGAAACGGGAGAGAGGAAAATGGGCGCGGCAAATTCGCTTAGGACTTACACGAATCCTTTGGGAAAGGACCTTTTCATGGGGGACCCCTTTGTTGTGCGCTATGATGACCGGTACTATCTCACCGGCACGACGGATTCGGGCACAGGCTTTCGCATCTGGTCTTCTCCCAACCTGGTGGACTGGGAACCCTTGGGCTTTGCGTATAGGGCAGGAAAAGGTTCATGGGGTCAGAATTACTTCTGGGCTCCGGAGCTTTTCCGGCTGGGCGGCAGCTACTACCTTGCCTACAGCGCGGCCCCCGCAGAGGGGAAAGGTGAGGGGCCGGGTTTCAGGCTGTGCCTGGCGGCAAGCAGCAAACCCGAAGGCCCTTATGAGGACATTTACGCCCCCTGGTGCGATTTTGGGTACAGCGCCATTGATGCCCATGTCTTCATTGACAGTGACGGCAGCGCTTACCTGTACTACGCCAGGGTTGGAGTAATCAGGGAGCCGAAGTTCAAGCTTACGGCTGAAATCTATGGCCTTCGGTTGAAACAGGACCTTTCCGGGCCTGAGACAGAACCTGTCCTGGTAATTAAGCCGGAGCAGGACTGGGAGACCCCGGACCAGGGAAGGTCCCTCTGCAATGAAGGGCCTTTTGTTTTCCGGGAGGGCTCTCGCTATTACCTGACCTATTCGGCCAATCACTTTGAGGAACCCTTCTATGGAATAGGCTATGCCACATCGCCTGCTCCGCTGGGTCCCTGGACCAAGGCTTCCGAAAACCCGATGCTTCGGCAGAATATTGAACTTGGCTTATCCGGGCCGGGCCACTGCTCAGTAACCGGCTCGCCGGACGGGAGGGAGAGGTTTATTGTATATCATGCCCATGCTGACCCGAAAAAACCTTTGGGCATACGTATGGTCAACATCGATCGCTTGATTGTGGACGAAAATAACCGGCTGAAGGTTCTGGGACCTACCCGAACGCCCCAGCCCATGCCCTCCGGCGCCTATTAAAGGGACAATACATTGACAAGGCCAAATGTGTTACCTAAACTTTATTACACAGGTTACCCGCTGCTGTTTTACAGTAAGGTTCTATGTCTTCGCTTGGGGAGGACATGCAAAGGCGGGTAAGATTGCTTAAAACGGCCGAAAAAAGCCGGCAGAAATAAAGGTAAAGGCTTATTAAAGACCTGGGAGGCTTTCCGCAGGATTAAGGTTTAAGGCCGCAGCCTGTGAGAACTTCTGACACCTTAAGCCGTCATGGAGGTGTTAATATGTGGAAGGTTTACGCAATACTGTCCGCCGTATTTGCCGCATTAACTGCAATTCTGGCCAAGATCGGCATAAAAGGCGTGGATTCCAACCTGGCCACTGCCATCCGTACTACTGTCATAATCTTATTATCCTGGACCATCGTGTTTATAGCCGGAGCCCAAAACGGGATTAAGTATCTCACAAAGCAAAACTGGCTGTTCCTGGTCCTGTCGGGACTGGCCACCGGCTTATCCTGGCTCTTCTACTACAAGGCCATATCAATAGGCGACGTATCCAAGGTGACCCTTATTGATAAGTCCAGCATAGTCTTAACCTTAATTTTGTCTTTCATGATTTTAAATGAGCAGTTTAACCCCAAAACTATCATCGCCAGCGCTCTTATTACCCTGGGCACTTTCATAATGATATGGAAATAGGCAGGCTAAGAAAGCTGATATGAGTTGACAGGAAACATTTTTCCGGGGGGGGATGGTGCATGGCTGATAAGCCAATCTGGATCGGTAATGACCACGGGGGATATGAGCTTAAGAAACACATACTGAAATACCTGGAGGAAAAAGGGATTCCCTACCGGGATGTGGGTTCCCATTCCACCGGGATTGTCAGGTACCCATACTAAGCGGCCCGGGTGGCCGGAGCCGTTTCAAGGGGTGAAGCCTCAAAGGGGATTTTAATATGCTCTACAGGGATAGGCATGAGCATAATTGCCAACAAGTTCAAGGGGATAAGGGCTGCCCTTTGCACCAGCGTCCACATGGGTAAAATGACCAGGGCCCACAACGACTCCAACATACTCTGCCTCGGAGGGACCATAACCCCTGTCGCCGAGGCGCTGGAGATTCTTGACACATGGCTGAACACCGATTATATCGGAGGGCGCCATGATATATCCCTGGGCTTGATTAAAGAGGCAGAAGAGGAGATGTTTAACGGTAAGCTCTGGACGGCTCCCGATCCATCCATGGAGAAGTAGCGGAGCCGGATGTGGAAAATATACAAGAATAGCGGCAAAAGGAGAGATTAACATTGGAAAAGAACCTGCTGTACAAAAAGGTCTACGGCTGCCTGGCAGGGGGCTTAATCGGCGATGCCATGGGCTCCCCGGTGGAAGGGCGACACTACAGGGAAATTGCGGAGAAGTACGGCGAGATAAACGATTTTGAGGGCAGCGGCACTGACGATTCCGCCATAAAGCACATCCTCTGCGACGCCATAATCTCCAACAAAAGCTATGTCACAGCGGATGAGTTTGCCGAAGCCTTCCTTCGCAATCAGCAGCATTACGGCAAGTTTTTTATTCCTGTGAAGAACATGTACCACAAGATAAAAGACTCCCTTGCACTGCCCGTATACGCCGGTATGGGCAATATGCAGAGCAGCAGCTCAGCCATGTCCATATCACCCATGGGACTGATTAACGCCTGCAATCCAAGGCAGGCAGCCCTGGAAACCTATGACGTGGCCGGCCTGATTCACGCCGGAGAAACCACATGTTGCCGGGATGGGGCCTGTGCCATGGCTGCGGCCGTGGCAGAAGCCATGAATCCCGAGGCTACCGTTGATTCGGTCGTTAAGGCCTCCACCGCCTATTTACACAGGATAAGCTCTAAAGTCATGATAAAGAGAATTGAGGAGACCATTGCCTTTGCCCGGGAGGCGGGGGATTATAACACTTTCAGGGAGAAGTATTACGAGAGCTTTCTTTATGATGTGATGTGCGATTCAAGGGAAACGGTGCCCTGCTCCCTTGCCCTTTTCTACCTTGCCGGCGGCGACCCGGTGAAGAGCATCATCTACGGCGCCAATTTCGGCCGCGACACCGACACCATTGCCACCATGGCCGGAGCCATTGGAGGAGCCTTTAAAGGAGTGGACAGCTTAAGGAGTGACTGGGTTGAAAAGATAAAGAGGGACAACCCGGAACAGGAGGAACTGGCTGAAAAGCTTGTCAACGTAATCCTTGGAAGAATGGCGGATGTTGAGGCTTCCATCAAGAGCTTTAAACAGCTGCTGTAAAAGACAAAAGCAAAACTAAAGTGTGCTTCCGGCATGGAAGCACACTTTTTGCAGAAGTAAATGTTTATCCACAGGACAGATGCAGCGGACAGAGAAAGCAGCTACAGTCTTAAATCACGCCTCCTGTAGAAGTGATAGGTTCCCCAGGTGAACAGGGCCAGCAGTACCGAGGATATGACAGGGTAGGCCAAGTCGTATCCCCGCTTTAAAATGTCTTTGGGGTCGTAGTATTTAAACAGGGTGAAAAAGCTTAAAAAATCAAGGTCAGGTTCAATATCCAAAACCACCGAGAGCAGGAACATGGCCAGCATGATGCCTGTGGCGGCAGCGGAGGACAGCCTGGGCCTGCTTATCACGGCGGCGCAGAAGGCGCCCAGACCGGCAAACAGAAGCTGCAGGGCAAAAAGGGCCAGGGCGAGTTTAGAGAGGTCTGTCATAAAAGGTTCGCCCTTGGAATAGCAGGAAAGGGTTAAGAAGCTGGCCGCAGAGGTAACGGCATTAAAAAGCAGGGCTATTGCCAGTGCGGCCAGGAGCTTAAATGTGATGATTCTCCGCCGTGATACGGGCTTCGTCAGCAAAAACTCGGCGGTTTTGGCCCTTTCCTCCTTTGAAATTATTTCCGCCCCCAGCATTACCGCGTGCACTACAGCCACCAGGGCAATGTATATAAACAGTACGGCGTAGTAATCCATGGCCTTTGAGAGGTCAAAGACGCCGACTCCAAGAAGGTTCTGGATGGATTCGGGCATTTGTTTAAGGAATTCGTTAAAACCTGTCTCACCGGCCTGAGCTCCGGCCGAGTACTTGCCCATGCCGGCAATGATAAGGAAAATCATGGCGGAACACCAGATAATGAATGGTTTTCTGTTGGCCTTAAGCTCTCTTATGAAAATGTTCATTGGGCGAACCCCTCCTTTAAACCGCGGCAATGTCTCTGCGTTTATACAAAACATAGCTTATGACGGTGCCCGCAACAGCTATAAAGAGCCCCGTTAAGGCGTACTCAGGCTCATACCGCCCTTCCGAGGCAATATAGCTGCTTTTGAAGTACTGAAAGGGAGTGATAAAACGCAGCTTGTCGTCCTCGGAGGTAACCGCAAAGGCAGATATGGCGTAGAATGAAAAAGCGAATCCCAGTGAAACCGGAAGGACCGCTTTTATTTTCTTGGCCGCCGCCGAAATCACAAGCCCTATGGAAAAAAAGATGACCTGGAGGAAAAAGAGCGACAGGTTGATAAGGGCAAACTTCTTTGCTTCAAAGCTGCTTTCGGAAAAGGCGGCCACCGCCGGCGCGGATAAGGCCGTGAATAGGATATTGGTCACTACAAAAATGGTAAGGGAGGCCAGAACTTTGGCGGTCAGCACTTTCTCCCTGGTCACCGGTTTTGTCAAAAGGAAATCCGCTGTCTTTTCCCGCTCCTCCTTTGAAAGGATGCCAACACCCAGGTTCATGGCCTGTACGGCTCCGAACAGGGATATAAAGGTGAAGGCGTAGGTATAAAGCCCCAGGGGCGTAAGGAATTTTTCAGGGCTAAGGTCAAAAGCCGCCTTCATAACTGGAGGGAAATTCTCAATCAGCTCCATGTAAGTGTCCAGATCACTTTTAAGCATAGGGTAGAAACACATGACCAGGATTGCGGTAACGCCTAAAGCGCCAATCCACAGGAGGGTGCTTGGTATGTTTGATTTGAGCTCAAACCTGTATATGTTCATATAAGCTACGCCTCCTTCGAATAATAGTGCAGGAATATTTCTTCCAGGTCAGGCTCCCCGGCCCATAGATTGGAAAGCTTAACTCCGGCAAGTTTTGAGACTATCAGGTTTATATCCCCTTTGTATATGAAACTGTGGGTCCTGTCCTCAACCTTCAGATCGCTTACGCCGGGCAGGGCGAAGTAATCCGCCGGTATGTCATCTTCCACCTCTATCCTGAACCGTTTATAGCTTGCTTCCTTCAAAACCGAGATCTTTTCCACCTCTATGATGGTTCCGTCCTTGATGATTGCCACCTGGCTGCAAAGGCGCTGCACTTCCGACAAAACATGGGAAGACATGAGCACTGTGGCCCCCCGCCTGTTCTCTTCCCTGATAAGATTAAAGAAGGTTTGCTGCATCAGGGGATCCAGCCCGGCCGTAGGCTCGTCAAGTATGATGAGATCGGGCGAATGCAGAAGGCCCTGGACAATACCCACCTTTTTCTTGTTGCCGAAGGACAGGTCTTCTATTTTCCTGTCCAGGTCCAGATCGAGCATCTCCGCCAGCTCCCGGATCCGCTTCCTGCAATCCTTTTTATAAAAGCTTGCCGAGTAGTTGAGCAAATCCTTTACCTTCATGCCCTCGTAATAAAAGACTTCGCTTGGCAGGTAGCCTACCCGCTTTGCTATTTCCGGGGCTTCCTTTATGCAGTCCATGCCGAAGATTTTCGCCCAGCCGGAAGTGGGGTATATCAGGGACAGGAGCAGCCTTATGGTTGTGGACTTCCCGGCGCCGTTGGGGCCGATAAAGCCGAACAGCTCCCCCTCCTCCACGCTGAAGGTCACGTCTTCAATGCCCCTGGCTTTTCCGTAGTACTTCTTCAGGTGACAGGTTTCAATCGCCTTGGCCATGCCGATTCTCCTCCTCCTCCTCATAAAAGGCTTTCCTGAAAGTATAAATGAAAAGGTCAAGCTCTTTCAGCCAGTGCCGGTATTTCTCCATGCTTATGTCCTCGCTTTTTAACTTGGCCGCCTCGGTGTTGGAATAGCCTTCCATTGCCCAGATGATGATGGATACAACCTTCTCCGGGTCAAAGCCTTTTCTTATTTTGCCATAATCTATATTTTCAAAGATTTTCGAATATGCTCCGGATTTTTGGCTGTCAAAGTCCTCCTTTATCAACTCCCTGATCTCCTCGTCCGTTTCCCTGGCATACGCGTTGAGGAGAAAGGCGAAAAGGCTGGGGTACTTGCGGTAGAGGCTCATTTTAAGCATAAAGATGCCTTTCAGGCGCTCAAGGATGTCGGGGTTTGACAGGTCAACCTTTGCCCAGATCTCTTTTGCCAGGGTGTCGCAGGCGTATTTGTACACGTATTGAAAAAGCTGCCTCTTGGAGCCGAAGTACTGGAAAAGGGCCCCTTTTGATATTCCCGCGTTCTTCGCTATCGCGTCCGTCGACGCGTTCTTAAACTGCCTCAAGGAAAACTCCTCCAGGGCCGAGTTTATGATCCGCAGGCGCTTTTCCTCGCTCAATGCCTCAAACTTGTCGAACACCCGGAAATTCTCCTTTCAACGAAAATGACTGACTCGGTCAGTCAATATTATATCCTTCCCGGCTGTAAAAGTCAACGGCGGAAAGATTGCCCCGAGAGGTAAGAAAAGCGGACGCCTGCACCCGGGACGGGGATGGAAAAGGCAGGCGCCTGCTCCTGGGAAGGGGATGGGGATTTGGGCCGGGAAAGCTGAGGCGTTTTGGGAGGAGAGGCAGTGAAACGGGCTTTGGACAGGATAAAAGATGCCTGTCATTAATTTAAACAAGTGACGCGGAAAAGGGAGACAGGGTTTTGCATGTCTTAAACGGACGGCGTTTGGCCTTACAAGGGGCTAAAGGCAGGCAAGAGGACTCCAGGCAGC